>CALCWU010000075.1 GCA_937905855.1 uncultured Mollicutes bacterium | reverse complement strand
GCCCTTATAGGGGAGCCTAAATACCACCCGTTGAACGGGTGGATTGTTATTTATTGCAAAAAGCACTATTTTGTCGAATTTAATTCGCATATATAAATAAAATGATTAATAATTTCATATTTATTGACAATAATTTCTAATAAGCGTATAATATATAAAAAATAAAGGAGAGAAAGAATTTATGAAGAAAAAAATATTTATTTTAATTATGATGCTTTTTGGCAGCGTATGCTTATTTAATGTAAAATGTTTTGCTAAAATTGCGCCAGATATTGAACCTGATGTTGATCCTTACTTTACCTCATTGTTAAATACAAATTTGTATCATACATCGGGGGAAAAAGTTATATCAAGTGGTGGTAAAAATTATGGCTATTTTTATTATGATTATTACATTGAAAAGCTTGGAACCTATAATGATGGATATAGTGATTATGGTATTTTTCAATATAATATTAATGCATCATTTGTTCCAGGTGCAGTTGCAAATGGTGAACTTGAATTTTATAGACCAAGCTATATTAATGATTGCCTTGTAGAATGTAGTTTTTTTCCTTACACAAAGGGTGGTTTGTTTGGAAGTAGTTCACCAAATGTACCAGTTGAAATTAAAACATGGCCTCACTCTAATATGAATGAGGATCCATTAGGAACAATAACTATATCAACTGGACATAAAAAAGAGGTTTCGATTGGTGCTACCATGGATTTTGGTGGTAATATTTCAAAAGAAAATTCGAAAGCAAATCTAACTGGAAAGGCCGAGGCAAAGTTTGGTATTAATGGGAAGTATACATTTACAACCACTTATTCGAGGGAATATTCTATTTCTTGTCCTCAACTTACAACTGTCAAGCCGCAAGGATTAAATGGCTTTTCAATATACTATTCTAGTTTTATGGAATACAACAAATGTGCACTTCATACATCATGTGGTGGTATATATGAAATTCAAAAAAATAATAATGGTTATTATTCATTTAAATCTAATATAAAAATTGAGTCTGATTTCATGTATCATAAACAAAATGTCATTTGTACAAATAATGTTGTATTTAAATAATATTTGGGAGATGATAAAATGCTAGAGATAAATATAAAAAAGAAGATTGCTGGTTTTTATATTGACGCTAACCTATCATTTCCAGATAAAGGCTTATATTATATATGTGGAGAAAGTGGTTGTGGAAAAACAACATTATTTAATATTTTAGCTTCGTTTGATAAGAAATATGAAGGATATGTTAAATTAGATAATAAAGATATTAAAAGAATAAAAAAATATCAAAATTATTATTCATATTTAAATCAAAGAAACTGCCTATTTATGAATAAAAGTGTAATAGCTAATATTACCTATATTGGTCATATGTTTAAGGCAAGTGATGATGATATTGACAAATATTTAGATATGTTGTCATTATATTCTTTAAAGGATGAAATATGTTATAATCTTTCAAATGGCGAAATGCGAAGATTAATGCTAGCGATGTCATTAATAAAAGATAGTCCAATATTGTTATTAGATGAGCCATTTGCAGGATTAGATATTGATAATATTAAAATTATTAATGATGTTTTAAATGATTTAAAGAAGGATAAGCTTATTATAATTTCTAATCATATAAGTGATATAAATGGTGAAAATGTTATAGTTTTTAATGGACATAGGATTGAAAATAATAAAGAAATTTCAAAAGATAAAATAAGAGAAAAGAATTATAAAAATAAAATCACATTATCAAAATCATTCTTAATATTTAGCTTTATTTATATCTTTTTAATATTTGTAGCTGGTACAATATTAGCTTATAGTGAAAATAATCAGGTTAAAATGAATTATCAGGATGCCAAAGCAAATAGGCTAATATATCGAAGTAATTATATTGAGGGAATGAATAATGATGATTATTTAGCTTTAACAACTACTAATAATGTAGTGGCCCTTAATAAAATTAGCCTAAGGAGTCGAAGATTATCTTTAGAAAGTGATGTCTTAAATTCGAAATTTAAAAATAAATATTTTATTAGTGGTAATAGTTATTTTGATACAGAACGCTTTTATTATAAATTAAATGATATTAGTTTAGATGTAAAATATGGTACTGATGTTGCAAATGACGATGAAATAGTAATAAGTGATTATTATGCAAGCCTTCTTACTGAATATTATAATGTTAATGACATTAGTGAGCTTGTAGGTAAGAAGCTCAAAATTTTATATAGTGGATCAAAGAATGATGTAGATTCTTACAAATCATATGAATTTAAGATATCAGGAATATTAGAAACAAGATATCAAATGTTCATTGATGAAAACACAAAGATCAAGCAAAATATAGAAAATTTTAATATTGATAATTATTTGTTTGATACTTTCTTTTTTACAATTTTTTCTTATTCGTTTATAAATTCGGAAAATAAACTTAGCATATATTTAAATAATAATTACTGGAATTATGCTTATGCTTATTATTTTGTTACTAATGATAGCAAGATAGATTTTTTTAAAGCTGAAAATTTTGAGTTTAATTTTGGAGTTATCGATAATATATCGCCTGTTATATTAAGTAGCTTTCCATTAAAATTGGTTGAGCATTCTGTTAAAATAATAGATGTATTAAATAATTATAGACTAATAATAGTAGGATTAATTATGCTAATGTATTCCTTAATATATTTGTTATATTTAAGAGTTGATCTAATGTCATATAAGATGTCATTATATTATGGCGTCGATATAAAAAAGAAAATTATAACCAATTATTTAATTCAAATAATAGGCTTTGGGCTTTCTATAATACTTACTTTAATATATCAAGGGTATTTAAATGGTGGAAATAATCATATAACTAAAATGATGAATTTCTTTTCTTATAAGAGTGTTATATTTTTGTTTATATTATTTACAATAGAGGGTATTATCAATTTTATTTATTTTAGAAGAATTAATAAAAATATTAAATATATTGGTGAATAAGATGATAGAGATTACTAATTTAACTAAAAAATATAAAAAAAGAATAATTTTTGATAATGCTGATGCCTTATTTAAAGAATGCGGATTTTATGCTTTAATGGGAGAAAGTGGTTGTGGAAAAACAACACTTTTTTCTATTATAATGGGAATTGAAAAATGTGAGGGAGTAATAAAAACAAATTATAGTAGTGATGATATGATATTTATCTCCAGTAATAATTTATTATTTAATAATTTAACAGTTGATGAGTATTTAGAGCATTTGAATGGGGCTGTTAATAATGATATTATAGTTGAATTAGATTTTTTTAATAAGAAAAATGAACTCATTAAAAATTTATCTGGTGGGGAAAAAAAGAAATTACAAATTATAGCAGCCTTAAGCTTAAATAAAAAGGTTATAATGCTTGATGAACCATTTATTGGTCTTGATGATAATAACATTCAATTAGTAATTAGGTGTTTAAAGAAATATAGTAGCAATAGATTAATTATATGTATTATTCATCAACAAAAATATGAAGCTGAATTTGATGGTGTTTATCATATCAAGAATAAGAAAATAAGCTATTTAGAAAATGAAGAGGTGAAAAGTAAATTATTCATAGCTAATAATTATAAGAAAAAATCTTCAAATTATTTTTTCTTTTTGAGAAGAAATTATTTGAAAATAGGATTAGTTCTTTTGAGCTTTGTTTTATCTTTGGTTAGTCTTAGTTTATTTTATCTATTATTAAATGTTAACATAAATTCTAATAAAAAGGATGTATATATAAGAGGAATAAAGGGCGATGAAGCAATAACGGGAGAGGTTGAAAGAAAAAATGATGAAATAAGAGCATTTTCTGGTAATTATTTAATTAATGCTTTAAACGAAAATGTAGCCATTACTTTAATTAAGGAAGCAGCATTTACCTATTTTCCTATGGATCATAAAATAGTTTTAAGTAAAGAAATACCTTGTGGCTATTATGGATCAATGAATGAAATTTCTAATCTTAGTTTGAATTATTTTTATATGGATAGTGATAATCTTTATTTAAATCCTGATGATTATTTCAGGATTATTGGCAAAAGGAAAATGAAGGTTAACACCTATAAGCACTTTAGTAATGTTGGTCAAATGGATGTTTATTTAACAAATGATCCTTTAATTGATTTAAATTTAGATACAAATTTAGTTAATTTAAATAATCATTATTTAAGTGAGGAAGACCTATTGTGCTTTGGTATGGGACTTAATGATAGTATTATGGTATCTACTAATAACTTTGAAAGAATTTTCTTAACATTATATTATGAGAATATAACAATTAAGGTTACTAAAAACGACGTTAATAATTTTTATAATAAATATAATCATTTGTTTTTAGATTTTCATAGTGATGGCTTAGATAAAGCAAATGACATATTGACCAAATATGATAATAATAAAATACAGATATATGTATTTACGGGGGCTATTTTTATAGTTAGCGTAATATTAACCTTGGTATTTTATAAAATGCTAAATTTACTATTTATTCAAGGCTTTAGAATACTAAGAGAGATGGGATACACAAAAAAAGAAGTAGGACTTGTTTGCAATATCTTTATTTTGATTGTTAATATAATATTATATTTAGTCATTATTTTAAGTACATATTTATTATTTTGGATTATTAATAAAACTAATATCATAAGTGGTGGAAATTTACTTTTATATAATTCAAAATATTTTTATATCTTATCAATATTATATGTGATAATTGCTAGTATATATTGTTATTTTTATAGCAATAAAAATTACTTAAAGGGATATTTAATGGGAAAAAAATAATGAAAATTATGAAAATAAAAAAAGTTGTTGACTATGGTATTTTGTTTTGATATAATGTATAAGCACGTGTATGTGATTTCACGTTCGTGGGAGGATTTTTAGATCCGTTTGACCACATCATTGAAAGAAGGAGGAAAAAAACTCATGGCTAAGAAAATTGTAAAAGTTGTAAAATTACAAATTCAGGCCGGAAAAGCGAATCCAGCTCCACCAGTAGGTCCAGCTCTAGGACAAGCAGGTGTTAATATTCCCGGATTTTGTTCGCAATTCAATGAAAAGACAAAGGATAAGATGGGCTATGTTCTACCAGTAGTTATTTCTGTGTATGAAGATCGTTCATTTACATTCGTTGTTAAGACACCACCAGCTTCTGATTTATTAAAGAAGGCTTGTGGAATCGAAAAAGGCTCTGAAAATTCAAAGACACATAAGGTAGCTAAGATCTCTAGAGCTAAACTTAGAGAAATCGGCGAAATGAAGATGCCAGATTTAAATGCTAATGATGTCGAAGCTGCAGCTAATATTATCGCAGGTACTGCTCGTAATATGGGTATTACTGTTGAGGACTAATATTACTGTTGGGTTGTTTATAACAGCCTAAATTTGTGGGAGGATATCCCGCTTATACCACATTTTAGGAGGAAAAAAGCATGAAGAGAGGAAAAAAATACGTTGAAGCAGCTAAGTTAGTAGATACTGCAAAGGTTTATGATGCTGTTGAAGCATGTGAATTAGTTTGCAAAACATCTGTAACTAAGTTTGATGCATCAGTTGATGTTGCTTTCCGCTTAAATATCGATCCACGTAAGGCTGATCAAAATTTACGTGGTGCTATCGTATTACCAAATGGTACTGGTAAAAGTCGTAAGATTTTAGTAGTTGCTCGTGGTGCTAAGGCTCAAGAGGCTAAGGACGCAGGAGCTGACTATGTTGGTGATACTGAATTATTAGCAAAGATCAACCAAGGTTGGTTTGATTTCGATATTATCGTTGCTACACCAGATATGATGGGTGAATTAGGACGTTTAGGACGTGTACTTGGTCCTAAAGGCTTAATGCCAAACCCTAAGACTGGTACTGTAACAATGAATATAGCTCAAGCAGTTAAGGAAATCAAGAATGGTAAGGTTGAATACCGTCCTGATAAGGTAGGTAACATTCAAATGACTATTGGTAAGGTTTCATTTGGTGCTGAGAAGTTAGCAGAAAACTTAAAGACTGTTTATGATGTACTTTTAAGAACTCGTCCATCTACTGTAAAGGGAACTTATATGAAGAATGTTTCAATTGCTTCAACTATGGGTCCTGGCGTTAAGGTAGATTCTGAGAGTATTGCAAAAGTAGGCAAATAATTTAAATAGCCGAAGATAGTAGGCGTGTGGAAACACACTTAATTTCCTACCGAGGTAAAAAATGGACTAAAACCTTTTTTTGCTCGGCAGGAAAAGGTTTTATTAATTTTAATGGAGGTGTAAGAATGAAAGAAATCATTCTTCAAAAGCAAAACGAAGTTAATTCTACTGTTGAAAAAATGAAGAATTCAAGTGCATTTATTGCATTTAAATATCAAGGATTAACAGTTGAAAGTTTTATGAAGCTTCGTCGTGATTTACGTGCTAAGGGTTGCTCTTGTGAAGTAATCAAGAATAATATTACTACTCGTGCAGCTAAAGAGTGCGGATACGACATCGCTGATGCATTCGTTGGACCTGTTGCTATTGCATTCTCTAATGAAGATGTTGTAGCACCTGCAAAGGCTTTATTTGACTTTGTAAAGGAAAACGATAAGGTAGAGGTTGTAAAAGGTGTTGTTGATGGTGAGGTTTACTCATTTGAACAGTTAAAGACTTTATCAGCTTTACCATCTTACGAAACATTATTAACTCAATTAGCTGCTGGTATGTTAGGTACTGTTAGAAATTTAGCAGTTGGTTTGAATTTATATTGTGAAAAATTAGAAGAAAATGCCTAAGAAAATTGGAGGAAAATAAAAATGGCTAAATTAACAAAAGAAACATTTATTGAATCATTAAAGGAAATGACTATTCTTGAAGTAAAAGAATTAGTAGACGCTATGAAGGAAGAATTTGGTATTGATCCAAGCGCAGTTGCTGTTGCTGGTCCTGCTGCTGGTGCTCCTGCTACAGCTGCAGAGCAAACTGAGTTCGATGTAATCTTATCAGAGGTTGGTCCTACTAAGTTACAAGTAATCAAGGTTGTTAAGGAAATCACTGGTTTAGGATTAAAGGAAGCTAAGGAATTAGTTGATGGTGCTCCAAAACCAATTAAAGAGAAGGTTAGCAAGGCTGAAGCTGAAGACATTCAAAAGAAGGTTGAAGCTACAGGTGCTACTGTAACTTTAAAGTAATTTGAAGAGAGGATTTGACCTGAGTTTTACTCAGGTCTTTCTTTTATGAGTCATTATTATTCAAAGGAACAAAATGATATAAAATCCGAAGAAAAGAAAATTAACTTTTCTATATTTAATGAAAAATTTTCTTTTATTACTGATAATGGAGTTTTTTGCAAGGATTATATTGATTATGGTAGCAAAGCCTTAATTAATGCCTTTAAGCCAAATTCTTTGTCATTGCCAATTTTGGATATGGGCTGTGGGTATGGAACATTAGGGATTATAATATCAAAGCTTTATAACAAAGAAGCAATAATGTTTGATGTTAATCAAAGAGCAGTAATGCTTGCAAACAAAAACATTACTTTAAATAATGTAAATGCTAAGGCTTACATAGCTGATGTACTTGAAGGAATTGAAGGAGAATATAGTGCTTGCATTACTAATCCTCCAATTAGAGCAGGAAAAAATGTTGTTTTTAAAATGTATGAAGAGGCGCATAAGCATCTTGCATCTGGTGGTGAGCTTTTTGTGGTAATTCAAAAGAAACAAGGCGCTCCATCAAGTCAAAAATACATATTTGAATTATTTGAAAATTGCTCTGTTATTGCTAAGGACAAGGGATATTATATATTATATGCTAAGAAGAAGTAGTTGTGCTTCTTCTTTTTTTAAAAAATGTGTGGTATAATAGTGATTGTTAAGTAAATTACTCGTTTTATATTAAAATAATTATTTTGTTATAACAAAGTTGTCAAGCTCTATTGACTTTTTTGCGTTTTTAGTATATAATGCTAAAATGCTTATAGCGACTTTTTTTGTTGCTCTATAGTCAAATAATTTTATTTGAAGGGGTGTCCTCATGGCTTATAAGAATGTAAATTATGGTAAAAAATCTGTACGTAGAAATTATTCTAAAATTCGTACTGAGGTTGAACTACCAGATTTAATTGAAATCCAAACAAAATCATTTGATTGGTTCGTTGAACAAGGCTTAAGAGAAGCTTTCGACGATATTTCTCCAATTGTTTCTAATAATGGAGAGATGAAAATTTATTTTGGTGATTATCATTTTGAAGATCCTAAATACAATATTGTAGAATCAAAATTACGTGATTGCAATTTTTCACGTCCTTTAAAGACAAATGTAAGACTTGAAAATTCTGCAACTGGTTCTGTTATTGAACAAGAATTATTCATGGGTGATATTCCTTATATGACTCCAGTAGGTACTTTTATTATTAATGGTGCTGAACGTGTTATTATTAGTCAGATTGTTCGTTCTTCTGGTGCATATTATGCTAAAGAAGTTGATAAGAAGACTGGTCAAACAAAATATACGTGTCAAATTATTCCAACTCGTGGTGCATGGCTTGAATATGAAATGGGTTCTAAGGATGTTTGGTATGGTAAGCTAGATCGTTCGAAGAAAATTCCTTTGACCACTTTAATGCGCGCTTTCGGTCTAAGTAGCGATGCAGATATCAAGAATTTATTCGGAGATAATCAGTTTATTAAGGCCACTTTAGAAAAAGATGATCAAACTAACAGCGAAGAGGCTGTTGTTGAGGTTTATTCTAAGCTTCGTCAGGGCGAAAAGGTTCCAGTTGATGGTGCAAAGGAATATATTGTAGGTCATTTATTTGATGATAAGAGATATGACTTACAAAAGGTTGGCCGTTATAAATATAATTTAAAATTAGATGTACTAAGTAGAGCAAAGGGTTTAAAGCTTGCCCAGGATGTTATTGCTAGCGAAGATATCTTTGACGATGAAACAGGAGAGGTTTTATTTGCAAAGGGTGATTATATTGCTAGATATAATGATGTTATTGATGGAGAGGTTTACGATCGTTTAAATAAAGCACGTAGTGCATATAGACAAAAGATTGATCTTGGAAACTTCCTTTGTGAAGATCCACTATGCGAGGTTTTAAATGTTGAGGTAATTCGTGCTGAACATACAAGCGTTGTAAAGGTCATTGGTAATGACTCACGTGAAAATGCATTACATATTACAATGTCTGATATTATTGCATCTTTAAGCTACTATGCTAATTTATACGAGAATGTTGGTTCTCTTGATGATATTGACCATTTAGGAAATCGTCGTTTACGTTTAATTGGTGAGTTATTAAAGAACCAATTTAGAATTGGCTTTGCTAAGCTTGAAAAGAATATTAAGGAAAGAATGTCAACTGTTGAGGTTGCAGATGCTACTCCTCAAAATTTAATTAATATTAAGCATTTAACTTCTGCTTTAAAGGAATTCTTTGGTTCAAGCCAGTTATCACAGTTCATGGATCAAATCAACCCACTTGCTGAAATTACGCAAAAGCGTCGTATATCAGCTTTAGGTGCTGGTGGTATTGCTCGTGATCGTGCTGGTGTAGAAGTACGTGACGTACATAATTCTCACTATGGTAGAATGTGTCCAATTGAGACTCCTGAAGGTCCTTCAATTGGTTTGATTACATCTTTAGCTACTTATGCAAAGGTTAATGAATATGGCTTTATTGAGACTCCATATTTAAAGGCTGCAAAGGATAAGGATGGTCGTGTTTATATAACTGATGAAAAGGTTTATTTATCAGCAGACAAGGAAAATGGTGTTGTTATTGCTTCAGCATCTACTCGTCTTGATGAAAATGGTTATATATTAGATGAATCTGTTATTGGTAGACGTAATGGAGAAACAGAAATGGTTAATCCTAATTCTGTAGATTTTATGGACGTTTCACCAAAGCAAATTGTTTCAGTTGCAGCTGCGTGCGTTCCATTCTTGGAGCACGATGATGCAACACGTGCCCTAATGGGTGCAAACATGCAACGTCAGGCTGTTCCAATTATTGCTCCTGAAAGTCCAATTGTTGGTACTGGTATGGAATATAAAGCTGCTCACGATAGTGGTAGTGCTTGTGTTGCTGTATCTAATGGTATTGTTGAATATGTTGATGCAAAGAGAATCGTTGTTAAAGAAGACAGCGGTGAGCTTCGTACATATGAATTATATCAATTCCTTCGTTCAAACTCTGCTACAGCTATTATGCAACGTCCAATTGTTAAAGTTGGTGAAAGAGTTGAACGTGGTGATATTATTGCTGATGGTCAATCAATGAAGGATGGCGAATTAGCCCTTGGTAGAAATGTTAGAGTAGCATTTATGACATGGGATGGCTACAATTATGAGGATGCCGTAATCATGAGCGAAAGAATGGTTTATGATGATTGCTATACTTCACTTCATATTGATGAATTTAGCGTTGAGGCTCGTGATACTAAGCTTGGACGTGAGGAATTCACTTGTGAAATTCCAAATGTTGGCGATGATATGAAGAAGAACCTTGATGCAAATGGAATTGTTATTCCTGGTACTGAGGTTAAGGAGGGCGATATCCTTGTTGGTAAGGTTACACCAAAGGGACAAAATGAGCCAACTCCTGAAGAAAGATTAATGCTTGCCATTTTCGGTGAAAAGGGTAGAGATAATAGAGATACATCTTTAACTGTTCCACATGGTGGTGGCGGTATCGTTCAAAGCGTTCAGCATTTCTCTAAGGCTAAGGGCGATGAGCTTCCTCCTGGAGTAAATGAGGTTGTAAGAGTTTATATCGTTCAAAAGCGTAAGATAATGGTTGGAGATAAGATGGCTGGTCGTCATGGAAATAAGGGTGTTATTTCTAACATTCTTCCAGTTGAGGATATGCCATTTACAGCTGATGGTCATCCAATTGATATTATGCTTAACCCACAAGGTGTACCAAGCCGTATGAATATCGGTCAGGTACTAGAACTTCACCTAGGTCTTGCTGCTAAGAAGCTTGGAATTAAGGTTGCAACACCAGTATTTGATGGTGCAACAATTGAAGATATTCAACAGATTATGGCAGATGCTAATTTAGCACCTGATGGTAAAGAGGTATTATACGATGGACGTAATGGTGAACCATTTGAAAATCGTGTAACTGTTGGTATTATGTACTTCATCAAGTTAAGCCACATGGTTGAGGATAAGTTACATGCTCGTAGCGTTGGTAACTATACACTTGTTACTCAACAGCCTATGGGTGGTAAAGCTCAAAAGGGTGGTCAACGTTTTGGTGAGATGGAGGTTTGGGCACTAGAGGCTTATGGTGCTGCTCATACCTTAAGAGAAATGATGACTGTTAAGTCAGATGATATCGTTGGAAGAAATAAGGTATTTAACGCAATCGTTAATGGTCAACCTATTCCTGAATCATCTATTCCAGAGTCATTTAGAGTATTAACACGTGAACTTCAAGCACTTGGATTACACGTTGAATTAATTAATAATAACGGAGAAGATGAAGCAAACAAGAGTATTGTTAGCAATTCAAGTTCCGAAGATTATATATCAAAATTTGGATTTTAATGGAGGGCTATAATTATGAGTATGCAATATAAATATATTAAAATTGGTTTAGCTTCTCCTCAAGAAATCTTATCTTGGTCTCATGGTGAGGTTAAGAAGCATGAAACTATTAACTATCGTACATTAAAGCCTGAACCAGATGGATTATTCTGCGAAAAGATTTTCGGACCTCAAAAGGATTATACATGTGCTTGTGGTAAAACAAAGCGTCCTGCAGATCGTGGAAAGGTTTGTGAAAAGTGTGGAGTAGAATATACTGAGAAGAATGTTAGACGTGAAAGAATGGGTCATATTACCCTTGCTTCTCCAGTTGTACATACTTGGTATTTAAGAAATACACCATCTCCACTAGCAACTTTACTTGAATTAAAGAGTAAGGAGCTTGAGGAAATTGTTTATCTAGCATCATATATTGTTATTGATCCAGGTAAAACTGGCTTAGCTAGAAAGCAAATTTTATCAGAAGGTGAGTATTCATTAAAGCGTGAGCAATTTGGTTCAACATTTACAGCTTTAACTGGTGCTGAGGCTGTTAAGAAATTATTACAAGAGCTTGATCTAGAGCGTGAGGCTCAGGTATTACGTCGTAAGTTAAAGACTACTTCAAAGCAACGTCGTGATCATGTTATTAAGCGTTTAGAGATAGTAGAATCATTCCTTCATTCTAATAACAAGCCTGAATGGATGATTTTAGAGGTTTTACCAGTTATTCCAGCTGATTTAAGACCAATGGTTCAACTAGATGGTGGTAGATTTGCTACTACTGACTTAAATGATTTATATCGTCGTATTTTAAACCGTAATAATCGTTTAAAGAGACAATATGAGCAACATGCTCCTACTTTAATTATCAAGAATGAAAAGCGTATGCTTCAAGAGGCAGTTGATGCTTTAATTGATAACTCAAAGCGTGGTAAGAAGGCTGTTGTTGAAAAGAACCATCATTTAAAGAGCTTATCTGATATGCTTCGTGGTAAGCAGGGTCGTTTCCGTCAAAACCTACTTGGTAAGCGTGTTGATTATTCAGGACGTTCAGTAATCGTTGTTGGTCCATCTTTAAAGATGTATCAATGTGGTTTACCAAAGGAAATGGCATTAACATTATTTAAGCCATTTGTTATCCATACCCTAATGCAAGAAAATCCTGGTCAATTAAGTGTTAGTGCTGCAAAGAAAATTTGTGAGCGTCAGGATGACAAGGTATGGCCAATTTTGGAAAATGTTGTACGTGAGCATCCAGTTTTATTAAACCGTGCTCCTACACTTCACCGTTTAGGTATTCAAGCTTTCGAGCCTGTATTAATCGAAGGAAAGGCTATTCGTCTACATCCACTTGTTTGTACACCATTCAATGCGGACTTCGATGGTGACCAAATGGCAGTCCATGTACCTCTATCTTTAGAAGCTCAGGCTGAAGCTCGTTTATTAATGCTAGCTTCTAATAATATCCTAAACCCTAAGGATGGTAAACCAGTTGTTACCCCTACTCAGGATATGGTACTTGGTAACTATTATTTAACTATGGAACGTGAGCATGAGGCTAACGAGGGTCATATTTATACATGTAAGGATGAGGCATTTATTGCTTATCGTAATAATGAAATTACTCTTCATACACGTATTTTTATCGCACCTAAGAGTTTACCTCAATCTCGTTTAAATCAAGATAAAATTGAAGGCAAGTATTTATTTACTACTCTTGGTAAGCTTATTTTCAATGAGATTCTTCCTGAAGAATTCCCATATTTAAATGAGCCTACAGAGGAAAATTTAATGAATGAAACTCCTGAAAAGTTCTTTGTTAAATTAAATAGTAAAGAAGCATATGATAAGATGGTTAATATGCCTTTAAATAAGCCATTCAATAAGAAATATTTAGCTAGAATCATTGCTGAAGTATTTAAGAGATTTAAGGTTACTGCTACTTCACGTATGCTAGATGATCTTAAGGATCAAGGATTCTATTATTCAACATTATCAGGAATTACTATTTCTATGGCCGACGTATTAAAGTACGAAGGCAAGGATACAAGAATTAAACAATCTGATGAGAAGATTAAACAAATAACTGAATTATTTGATTTAGGTATGTTAACTGATTCTGAAAGAAAGAAGCTGGTTAACGAAGAGTGGAGTAATGCTCGTGATGAGATTCAAAAGGGTCTTTGGGATGAGCTTGCAAAACAAAAGGAAAATGCTATTTTCATGATGGCTGATTCTGGTTCTCGTGGTAACGCATCTAACTTTGCTCAATTAGCAGGTATGCGTGGACTTATGAGTAACACTGCTGGAGAAACAATTGAGGTTCCCGTAAAGGCTAACTTCCGTGAAGGATTAACTGTATCTGAATTCTTTATTTCAACCCATGGTTCTCGTAAGGGATCTACAGATACTGCGTTAAAGACTGCTGAATCTGGATATTTAACTCGTCGTTTAGTTGACGTTTCTCAGGATATAATTATTTCTGCTGTTGATTGTGGTACTAATCGTGGTATGGATTTAACTGATATAATAAGTGCTGATGGAAAGGTTGTTGTTTCTGTTAGTGAGCGTTGTATTGGTAGATTTGCTGCTAAGGATATCATAAATCCTGAAACTGGTGAGGTTATTGTTAAGCGTAATGAATTAATTGATGAGGTTTTAGCTGATGAAATAGCTAAGGCTAAGATTAAGAGTGTATGCTTACGTACAAATTTAACATGTGCTTGCCGTAGAGGTGTATGTGTTAAATGTTATGGACGTAACCTAGCAACTAATACAATCGTTGAGGTTGGAGAGGCTGTTGGTACAATTGCTGCTCAATCAATTGGTGAACCTGGTACTCAGCTTACAATGCGTACATTCCACACAGGTGGTGTTGCATCTGCAGCCGATATCACTCAAGGTCTTCCACGTGTTCAGGAACTTTTTGAGGCACGTAAGCCAAAAGGTAAAACAACAATCAGTGAGTATGATGGAGAGGTAGTTGCTCTAGATCGTACAAAGAATGGTATGAATGTTGTAATTAAAGATGAACAAGGTGAAGAGCATAGCTACATTGTTGAGGTTACATCTGAATTAAATGTTAAGCTTGGAGATACTATTAGTCGTGGTACACCTTTAATTAAGGGTTCTAAGGCACCTAAGGAAATCTTAAGAATTCAATCTACTGAGGACGCTCAAAAATATATAGTTGAAGAAGTTCAAAAGGTATATCGTTCTCAAGGTGTTGAAATTTCTGATAAGCATATCGAAATCATTGTTAGACAAATGATGCGTAAGTTAATTGTCATCAAGGAAGGATCAACAAAGCTATTACCTGGTCGTGAGGTTTCAGTTGACGAATTTGCTGATGCAGTTTCTGAGGTTATGAAAAACGGTGGCGAGCTTCCAGTTGCAAAGCCATTATTACTTGGTATTACTAAGGCAGCCCTTGCATCTAATTCATTCTTATCTGCTTGTTCATTCCAGGAAACAACTCGTATTTTAACATCTGCAGCTATTAAGTCAAAGGTTGATAACCTAGTCGGCTTAAAGGAAAATGTTATTATTGGTGGACTAATTCCTGCAGGAACTGGTGTATTACAAGAAGAAACATTTACTTGTGAGCACAAACCTGCTGATTTAGATGATGACGAGGACGATGAAGAACTAGACAACACTGAAGATGAATCATTTGATGATGAAGATGACGAGTTGGATGATGAAATCGATAACGATGAAGAAGTTGATGGTGTCAGCGCATTATTAAAGGCAATCGAAGAGGTTGATGATTAAAACTGAGTTGGAATAGTAAAAGAGCTTACTATTCCTAAACTCATCTTTAATAAAAAATACAGGAAGAGGAAAAGGTTTAAAAAAGATGGCAAAGATTGATACAAAAAGTGAACAATTACAACTTGCAAATGAGTATTATCAAGAAAAAGAATATGCCAAAGCTTTTAAAGAGTGGAGTGCTCTTGCTTCACTTGGAGATGCCAACGCTAATTTTTATTTAGGACGTTGCTTTTATAAAGGTGAAGGTGTTCGCCAAGATTATTCATATGCATTTGAATATTTTTCAAAATCAGCTATGTCAGGAATTCCTGATGCTCAATATTATTTAGGAATGTGCTATGAACGTGGTGAAGGTGTAAATCAAGATCGTCAACAGGCGGTTTTATGGTACACAAATGCTGCAAAAAATGGACAACTTGATGCAGCATATCGTTTAGGCTGCTGCTATATGCGTGGTATGGGAGTAGATAAGGATTCTTGTCAGGCTGTATTCTGGTTTACAAAGGCTGCCCAAGCTAATAATTTGGATGCCCAATTTAGATTAGGCTATTGCTATGAGCGTGGTGAAGGTACTACTCAAGATTTACATCAAGCAGTATTTTGGTTTTCTAAGGCCGCTGAGGCTGGTGACGTAAATGCTCAAAATCGTTTAGGATATTATTATGCTAATGGTAAGGGCGTTCCAAGAAATCTTATTCAAGCTATTCAATGGTTTGAAAAGGCTGCGAATGGTGGAAATGTTGAAGCTCAATGTAAATTAGGTACACGTTACTTTAATGGTGATGGAATTCCTAAAAGTATTAAAAATGCCTTGGTTTGGTGGATTAAGGCTGCTGGAAACGGAAGCCTTGAGGCTCAATGTAATCTAGGAAGCTGCTATTTTTATGGCACAGGTGTTGTTAAGGATTTAAAAACAGCATTTAAGTGGTGGGAAAAGGCTGCTGACCAAAATTATATTCCAGCTCAAATGAATCTTGGTAATTGCTATGCTAATGGTAAGGATGAAATTCCTGTTGACCCATTTTTAGCTAGATTCTGGTGGGAAAAAGCTGCTCAGCAGGGTAATCCTGAGGCTTGTGTAAAGGTTGCTAAATGCTATTTAACTGGTAAAGGTGTTCAACAGGTTGAACCGGAAAAAGCAGTTGAATGGTTAACTAAGGCCGCACAACAGGGCTATAAGCCAGCTCAAGATGAATTAAATAACTTTAAAAAAGGTATGTTTGGCAAGGTTGTTTACAAATCAAAGTAATTATTCTTAAATAGAGGGAGACTCTTTAGAGGTCTTCCTTTATTTTTTATAATACAATTTGCAAAAAATATGTTATAATTAATCCTATAGTGGAAAAGGAATTAGATAAAATGAAAAGAAAAGGAAAATTAATTGCTTTAGCATTTGTTGGAATATTAGGTCTTGCATCATGTAAGATAGATATTAATAATAGTGCTATATCAAATGCTGGGGCTAGTTTGGATGAAAATTCAAACTCAAGTAGCAGTTCAAGCTCAAGTTCAAGTAGTAGCATAAGTTCAAGTAGCAGTTCAAACTCAAGTAGCAGTTCAAACTCAAGTAGTAGCATAAGCTCAAGTAGCAGTTCAAACTCAAGTAGCAGTTCAAGCCTAAGTAGTAGTTCAAGTAGTAGCATAAGCTCAAGTAGCAGTTCAAGTAGTTCAAGTAGTACTATTATTGATGATGGTAATTATTTACAGGCAAGTGGTGGCTACAATGAAGGACTATATTTTGAGTGGAAGGATACCTCTAATGTAGGGGCAATTGTTCAATATAAAGAGAAGAATAGTACATCCTATAATACTTTGGATTATAATTTAATTAGATATAATGATGGTGTATGTCGTGCTGATATTGTTGGCTTAAAGTCAGGAATATATGATGTTTTAATAACTAGAAATGCTGGTAGTCAAATAACAGTTACTAATGCTTTAGCTTATTTAAATGATCGAAGTGGCTATGCTCATTTCAATAATAGTGCTGCTGTTGGTGCTTATAATAATGATGGTACATTAAAAACTAATGCGGTAGTTGTTTATGTTTCAAATGAAAATAAAAATACTGTATCAGCTACTCTTGGTGGAAAAACTTATACTGGTTTGGTGAATATTTTACAAAATCAATCTAAGTCTAGTTATCCTCTTGATATAAGAATTTTAGATAAAATTACCACAAATCAATGGAAAAGTAAGGATATGGAGCCAAGACTTGTAGATGGTTCTAATTATACAGATGCCCAAGATAAGGAATTCTTTAATAATGAATTAGAAACAACATATGGCGAAAATCTTGTTGGTCTTTCTGTTAAGCTTCGTGATAAGAAGGCTGAAAAATCTTATAATTATACTACAACTAAAACGGGATTAAGCAGTGTTAGTATAGGCGATACTAGTTCGAAGAAAACAACCTATTCAGGAACAAAATATGCAAGTATTACTGGTAAAACAGTTTATGATGATGATTCCTATAATAATATGTTAGATATTTCTGGTGCATCTAATGTTACTGTTGAAGGTATTGGAAATAGTGCTGAGTTCTTTCAATTTGGAATGACATGGTCTAATTGTAATTCAATTGAGGTAAGAAATTTAACGATTACCTCTAATCCTGAGGATGCTTGTAGCTTTGATGGTGATAAAACAGATGCATCTAAATATGGTAATTATTGGATTCATAATAATGTATTTAATAAAGGATTAAATAATTGGGATATTACTGGTGAAAGAGATAAGGGCTATGGTGATGGCGCTTTTGATATATCAGGCGTTCATAATGTTACCTTATCCTATAATAAATTTAATAATTGTAAAAAAACTGGTCTTGTTGGTGGTAATGACACAGTTTATAATATGAATATTACCTTCCATCATAATTATTACAATCAGGTTGGCTCAAGACTTCCTTTAGGTAGACAGGCTAATATGCATTTATATAATAATTATTATTACAAATGCTCAACTGCTCAGGATATTAGAGCAAATGCCTTTGTTTTAAGTGAAGGAAATTATTTTGAGAACTGTACTAATCCTCAAAAGGTTACTACAACTGATAAATATAAATATACTGTAATTAAATCATATAATGATTATTTAACTGGCTGTGGTAAGTCATTAGCCAGCGTTGTTTTTGCAAGAAATACCACATTAACTGGTTTATGCTTACCAAATGGTAAGGCGGATTATACAAATTTTGATATTAATAGCAGCTTGTTTTATTATGATTCTATTAATAATAAAAGCAATGTGGAGCTTTTAACATCACCAGCACAGGCTAAAAATGATTGCATAAAAATGGCAGGAATTTATTATAATGGCTATAGTGGTATTAGTAATGTAATCGATAATGATACAAGCGGATCTACAAGCTCTAGCTCAAGCAGTAGTTTTGGATCAGACTCATCTGGTAGTGGAAATGAAGAATATACAACCTATGTTTTAAACGCTACTACACTTACTAGCTTGTCTAGTTCAATGGGAACTAATGGCTTCTTTAGCTATATGGCCTTATCAAATCCTCAAGCTGTTGCTTTAGAAAATAATATTCTTAAATTAAATAATTCAGTTCTTAAGGATAGTTCAAATAACATTACTGATTATTATTTTTCCTTTAAGGTAAGTGGTAGTATTAGAATTACAATTAAGGCAAAAATTAATTCGACTGAAAAGGCTGCAGTACTTGGTGTTACTAATGGTAATAAATCAAATGAACAAACTGCTGATATGACAACTGAGTATCAAAGCTATACATTTGAATTTTCAAGCACAAAGGAAGTTAATTACCAAATATATCGTTCATCTGGCAAAACTGGTATTTATATAGAATCAATTGTTGTTGATATATTATAATAATAAAAGAGATTGTTTGTTTTGGACAATCTCTTTTTTGAAAATAAAAAGCCTGAAAAATCAGACTTAATTACTTTAGATGGCAGTCACGAACGGATTCGAACCGTTATTGAGGCCTTAGGAGGGCCTAGTAATCTCCATTATACTACGCGACCATTTAAGCATTTATAATTATATCAATTATTTTTAATTCGTGCAATATTAAATATGTATATTATTACATTTTTAAGAAATAATAAAAATATAAAAAAATAAGTAAATAGGCTATTTTTATAGTACACGTAAATGGGCGTTTTTGAAAAAGAATAAAAAAAGTGCTTTTTTTGTTTTTTTGTTGTTGACAAGAGTATTTTTCTTATGTATAATACTCTTGCTGTGAAAAAATAGTGTAAATTTTTAATCGAAATTTTATGGTGTTTATAATACAACCTAGGGTTGTAGAAAGGAGAAATAAACTATGCCAACTATTGAACAATTAGTACGTAAAGGAAGAGAAGATAAAGTTTATAAATCTAAAGCTCAAAGCTTATTAGTAGGATATAATTCTTTAAAGAAGAGACCAACTAGCCTTCCATCACCACAAAAGCGTGGAGTTTGTACACGTGTTACAACTATGACACCTAAGAAGCCAAACTCTGCATTACGTAAATATGCTCGTGTACGTTTAACAAACGGAATTGAAGTAACTGCTTATATTCCAGGTGTTGGACACTCATTACAAGAGCACAGTACTGTTTTAATCCGTGGTGGACGTGTTAAGGACTTACCTGGTGTACGTTATCACATTATCCGTGGTGCATTAGATACTACAGGTGTTGCTAACCGTATGCAAGGACGTTCTAAATATGGTGCTAAGAAACCTAAAGCTGCTAAGAAGTAATAATATATAAATCTAATTATAAAAAGGAGGAATGAATCATGCCTCGTAAGGGACATATCGCAAAAAGAGACGTGCTTCCTGATCCAATTTATGGTTCAAAGATTGTAACTAGAACAATCAATGCAATCATGGAAGATGGTAAAAAAGGAACTGCACAAACAATTCTATATACTGCATTCGATCGTGTTAAAGAGATGACTAATAAAGATCCACTTGAAGTATTTAATGCTGCTTTAAACAACATTATGCCTACATTGGAAGTTAAGAGTCGTCGTATCGGTGCTCAAAACTATCAAGTACCAGTTGAAGTTAGACCTGAAAGAAAACAAACATTAGGTTTACGTTGGTTGGTTACTTATGCTCGTAAGCGCAATGATAAGACTATGGCTGAAAAGTTAGCTAAGGAAATCGTTGATGCATCTAATAATTTAGGTGGAGCTTGCAAGAAGCGTGAAGATACATTAAAGATGGCAGAAGCTAATAAAGCATTTGCTCATTACCGTTGGTAATATCGGAGGAAAAACCAAATGGCAAGAGAATATGAATTAAGCAAATATCGTAATATTGGTATCATGGCTCATATCGATGCTGGTAAGACTACAACTACTGAACGTATTTTGTATCATACTGGTAAGGTTCATAAAATTGGTGAAACACATGATGGTGCTGCAACAATGGACTATATGGACCAAGAAAAAGAGCGTGGTATAACAATTACATCTGCAGCAACAACTGCAATTTGGAATGGATATCGTGTTAACATTATCGATACTCCAGGACACGTAGACTTTACTGTTGAGGTTAGTAGATCTCTTCGTGTACTAGATGGTGCTGTTGCCGTACTAGATGGTAGTCAAGGTGTTGAGCCTCAAACTGAAACAGTTTGGCGTCAAGCTTCTGATTACAATGTACCTCGTATTGTATTCGTAAATAAAATGGATAAGGTTGGAGCAGATTTTGAATATTCTGTTAAATCTATCTATGATCGTTTAGGCGCTACAGCTGCTGCTGTACAATGGCCTATTGGTGCTGAGGATCAATTCCATGGCGCTGTTGATATTATCACTATGAAGGCATATCTATATGATGGTGGTCCAGATGAAAATTATCAAACTGTTGATTGCCCTGAAGATATGAAAGACTTCATTTTAGGTAAGCGTGAAGAATTAATCGACACTTTAGCTCAATTTGATGATGATTTAGCTATGGCTTATCTAGAGGGTGATG
Source organism: uncultured Mollicutes bacterium (assembly GCA_937905855.1). Taxonomy (GTDB): domain Bacteria; phylum Bacillota_I; class Bacilli_A; order Acholeplasmatales; family Anaeroplasmataceae; genus CAKQDS01. Next base: position 20,156 of record CALCWU010000075.1, on the reverse strand, counting down.
AAATTTCAGCTGAACAAATTAAGGCTGTTATTCGTAAAGCAGTTTTAAAGGCTGAATTCTTCCCAGTATTCTGTGGATCTGCATTCAAGAATATGGGCGTTAAGAAAATGCTTGATGGTGTTATTGATTATCTTCCATCTCCACTTGATATTCCTGCAATTAAGGGACACAAGGCTGATGGTGAAGAGGTTGATATCCATCCAACAGATGATACTGATTTTGCTGCTTTAGCATTTAAGGTATTAACTGACCCATTCGTTGGACGTTTAACATTCTTCCGTGTATATGCTGGACATGTTGAATCTGGTTCATATGTTCAAAATACTACACGTGGTGTTAAGGAACGTTTAGGACGTATTATGCTAATGCATGCTAACCACCGTACTGAAATTAAAGAAGTATTTACTGGTGATATCGCTGCTGCAGTTGGTTTCAAATCAACTACAACTGGTGATACATTAACTGTTAATGAAGATTTAATTCTTGAAAAGATGGTATTCCCAGAGCCAGTTATCAGTGTTGCAGTTGAGCCTAAGACTAAGGCAGACCAAGACAAGATGACTAATGCATTAATTAAGCTTGCTGAGGAAGACCCAACATTCAAGACTTATACTGATCAAGAAACTGGTGAAACAATCATCGCTGGTATGGGTGAATTACACCTTGATATCATTGTTGATCGTATGAAGAGAGAATTTAACGTATCTTGTAACGTAGGTGCTCCACAGGTTTCATATCGTGAAACTATTACTAAGGGTGCTGATGTTGAAGGTAAGTTCATTCGTCAATCAGGTGGACGTGGACAATATGGTCACGTTTGGATTCATTTCGAGCCTAATAAGGATAAGGGATATGAATTCGTTGATGCCGTAGTTGGTGGAAACGTTCCTCGTGAATATATTCCAGTTGTTGATAAGGGATTACAAGAAGCATTACCTAATGGTGTTCTTGCAGGATATCCATTAATTGATGTTAAGTGTACATTATTCGATGGTTCTTACCATGATGTAGACTCATCTGAAATGGCTTATAAGGTTGCTGCAAGCTTAGCTGTTAAGGGAATGAAGGATAAATGTGCTCCAGTTATTCTTGAGCCTATTATGTCAGTTGATGTAATCGTTCCAGAAGAATATTTAGGAAATGTTATTGGTGATTTAGTAAGCCGTCGTGGACGTCTTGAAGGTCAAGAAAAGCATGGAAATGCAATTCGTGTTCATTCATATGTTCCACTAGCTGAAATGTTTGGTTATGCAACTGCTCTTCGTTCAAATACTCAAGGACGTGGAACATTCATTATGCAAACTGACCACTATGAAGCAGCTCCTAAGGCTATTCAAGAGGAAATTATTAAGAAAAGATCATAATTTTCAAAAAAAATAGGGTTATATCTTGATTTAACCGTCCACTTAATGTAAAATTATATGTGGAAATTCGGTCAAGAATTATAAAAAATATTATAAGAAAGAAAAAAATTAAAGGAGAATTTTTAAAATGGCAAAGGAAAAATTTGTACGTAACAAACCACACGTTAATATTGGTACAATTGGTCACGTCGATCATGGTAAAACTACTTTAACTGCTGCTATTACTAACTATCTTGCAAAAGAAGGTTTAGCACAAGCTAAGGCTTATGACCAAATCGATGCTGCTCCAGAAGAGAAAGAGCGTGGTATTACTATTAATACTGCACACGTTGAATATGAGACTGCTACTCGTCACTATGCACACGTAGACTGCCCAGGACATGCTGACTATGTTAAGAACATGATCACTGGTGCTGCACAAATGGATGGTGCAATTTTAGTTATCGCTGCTACTGATGGTGTTATGGCTCAAACTCGTGAGCACATCTTACTTGCTCGTCAGGTTGGTGTTCCTCGTATCGTTGTATTCTTAAATAAGTGCGATATGGTTGATGATGAAGAATTAATCGACTTAGTTGAAATGGATGTTCGTGAGTTATTAAGCTCTTATGACTTCCCAGGAGATGAGATTCCATTTGTTCGTGGATCTGCATTAAAGGCTCTTGAAGGTGATCCTAAGTGGACTGCTAAGATTGGTGAATTAATGGATTATGTTGATTCATATATCCCAACTCCAGTTCGTGATACTGATAAGCCATTCTTAATGCCTATTGAAGACGTATTTACAATTACTGGACGTGGTACAGTAGTTACAGGACGTGTTGAGCGTGGTCAAGTACGTGTTGGTGATACAGTTGAAATCATCGGTATTAAGCCTACTCAATCTTCAGTTGTAACTGGTGTTGAAATGTTCCGTAAGTTATTAGACTATGCTGAGGCTGGAGATAATATCGGAGTATTACTTCGTGGTATCGCTCGTGAAGATGTTCAACGTGGTCAAGTATTAGCTAAACCAAAGAGTGTTCATCCTCATCAAAAGTTCAAGGCTCAAGTTTACGTATTAACTAAAGAGGAAGGTGGACGTCATACTCCATTCTTCTCAAATTATCGTCCTCAATTCTATTTCCGTACAACTGATATCACAGGTGTAATCACTCTTGAACCAGGTGTTGAAATGGTAATGCCAGGAGATAATACAGTAATGACAGTTGAGTTAATTCACCCAATTGCAATTGAACAAGGTACTAAGTTCTCTATCCGTGAGGGTGGTCATACTGTAGGTGCTGGTTCAGTTACTGAGATTATTGAATAATTTTAAAAAATTAGGTTCCGAATATTTTCGGAATCTTTTTTTTCGCATTTATTTATTTTTTTTAAAATTTAGCGTATAATAAATACGAGGTTATAAAATGAATAGAAGAAATGCTCTTATATTTTTTTGTTTTGTGTGTTTGATATGGTTAGCATTTATTTATGTTCTTTCCTCGGAAAACGGAATTACTTCATCTAATTCTAGTAATAAAATAATGTATTTTGTAAGAAATATTATTTATAAGGATTTTAATCAATTTGATGAAAAATTAAAAAATGTAATAAATAGAAGATTATCTTTTATTGTTAGGAAATCAGCTCATATATTTTTATTTATGATTTTATTTATTTTGGTATTTAATTTTTGTTTTTTATTGTTTGATTATCGTATGTCCTGTCTTTGTTCATTAATTTTAGTTTTGATTTTTGCAATTATTGATGAAATTCACCAGGGATTTGTTTATGGAAGAGCAAGAAGCCTAGGAGATATTTTTATTGATATGATAGGTGGCTTTATTGGCTATTTAATTGTTTATTTTGTAATTTGTAGGAGAAGAAGAAATGTTTGATACACATTCACATTTATTTGAGGATGAATTTAATAATGATAGGGAATTATGTATAAAAAGAGCTAAGGATAAAATGGTTAAAAAATGTATGCTTGTAGGATATTCTCATGAGGCTAATTTGAAAGCCTATAATTTAACAAAGCAAGATCCTAGTTTCTTTTATAATAGCGCTGGAATTCATCCATCAGAGGTTTCTGTTAATTTAGATAATGATATGAAAATGCTTGAAGAGTTTATTGATGAACATAAGGTATATGCAATTGGGGAAATTGGTCTAGATTATCATTATGGTAAAGATGATAAGGAAATTCAAAAGGAATATTTTGTTGCTCAAATGAAATTAGCAGAAAAATATATGCTTCCGGTTATAATCCATTCTCGTGATGCAATTGAGGATACATATAATATTTTAAAGATGTTTCCTAATGTTAAGGGAATTATGCATTGCTATAGCTCATCCTGGGAAATGGCTAAGGAATTTATTAAACTTGGCTATTATATTGCTCTTGGCGGGGTTGTAACCTTTAAAAATGCTAAAAATGCTAAGGAGGTTGCTAAAAATATTGCAATCGATAAGCTGTTAATTGAGACGGATTGCCCTTATTTAGCACCAACGCCATATCGTGGTCAGAGGAATGAAACTGCATATATTTATTATACTTGTGAGGAAATTGCTAAAATAAGAAATGAGGATTTTTCATATATTGATGAGCAAACCTCAAAAAATGCAAGAAAAATTTTTAACGTGGAGGATGAAAGATGAAAAAAAAGTGCCTTAGTTTATTTATAGGAATAATATTTATGTTTAGCCTATGTAGTTGTAATTTTTTAACTACTACACCTTCGCAAACTGCAAATACTATTGAACAAGATAAAACTGTTTATGAAATTCAAAATTCTATTACTGATGTTAAGGCTATGGTTGAATCTGCCTGTGTAGGAATTTATACAGCTATATCACAAACTACCTATGCTACAGGCTCAGGTGTTATTTATAAGGAAGAGGATAGTTACTATTATGTAATTACTAATCATCATGTTATTGAAGATGGTAAATCTTATAAGGTATACCTAGGTGATAGTAAATATTATAAAGCTGACTTAATTGGTTCTGACTCTAAAAATGATGTTGCAGTATTAAGATTTTCACTTGATTTGTTAGGCTCAGGTAAGAAAATTACACCTATTGATATTAGTACTGAGGATGTTTTAAATCCTGGTCAAACAGCTATTGCTATTGGTTGCCCTTTAAGTCTTAGTTATTTCAACCATATTACTGTAGGTGTTGTTACAGGCGTTACGGCTAAATATGTTCAAACTGATGCTGCCTTAAATAGTGGAAATAGCGGTGGTGGATTATTTAATTTATCAGGAAGATTAATCGGAATTAATGTTTCTAAAACTAGTTGGACCTCTGAAACGGATAAGGATATCGTTGTTGAAGGCTTTGGTAATGCGATTAGAATGGATATTGTAAGAAAATGTGTTTCCGATATTGAAGCAAAGAAAACATCAGTTACTAGACCATTACTTGGAGTTAGTGGTGATATTATAAACCGTTATTTAGTTCTAAACGAAGAATATACTAAATATTTACCTAATAATATTGACGAAGCATTTTTAGTTACCAAGGTAACTGACGGTAATGCTAAAAATGCTGGTGTTAACCCTTATGATGTTATTTATATGATTAATGATAAGACTATTACTAAAAGAGAAGATATTTCTAAAATATTAGATTTAGCAAATATAGGTGATGTGATTAATCTTAAAATTTATCGTTTAAATAATCAAAATCAATTTGATGCTTTAGAGCTTAGCGTTACCCTACAATAACCTATATATATAATATTTAATTGCATATTATATATTAGGGGTGAGATTATATGGCACAAGGTTGTTGCAATCAAAGCACCACTTCTAATAAAACAACAAGTGGTGGAGGATTTGCATTTATATTAGTTTTATTTATCCTAGTTATTCTTGTAGGTGCTGCTTGGGCTAATTAAATAAATGCTTTACACTCAAAATTCTTGAGTGTTTTTTTTCACTTGACAAAGCCTATTTTTCGATATATAGTTAAATTGGAGGTATAGTATGAGTAAAAAAAGATTAATTGTTTCAATTGTTTTTGCCGTATTATCGATAGCGTTTTTTATTTTCGGGACCGTATTTTTAGCATCTAAAAATTCTACTTCCGATAATGATTTAAGTGGATTAGCCCTTTTTATCTTAGTTCCACTTGGCCTTATGTGCTATTTGGGCCAGCTTATTTCCTGGATTATTAGCGTTATTTGCTTTAGCAAGGGCTTAAAGGATGAAAGAAAAGGCTATAAGGTAGTATCAGCAATTTTTGTCGCTGTGATTTCTATATCTATTATAATTTCATGTAGTATAATTATCAATTTATATGTGAGTGGCAGTTAGATTAGCATAATCAACAAATAATTTTTTTGGAGCTGCCTTTAGACTTTGGTCCGTTAGCTTTTTGTTATCTATGTAGCCACTCCAGCAGCCTATTATGTAAGAATTATTAAAGCCTATCATATAGGAATCATAATCTGTTAAACCACTTTTACCCATAAAGGTGGTTTTTAATTTTGTTGCCATATTTTTGCCTGTTACATTTTCAGCAATAGTTTTATCAAACATTCCTTTCATTAGTTCCTTTAGTATTTTTGTGTATTTTTCATCTAATAGCTTTATTTTTGAATTGATAATTTCTTTTTTATGCTCTCTTTGTTCAAGTAGTCTTATAACATTCAAATTTTGATACCAACCATCATTATTAATACAATTATAGATTTCAACTAATTTAGATAAGGACATACTAACACTACCTAATGCTAATGAGGGAATACACATTGCTTCTATATTATATAGCTTTAAATGATTTACTAATGTTCTCATTCCTAAATCTAAATGAGTTTTAATTGCGTAAATATTGTCAGAGGTTGCTAGAGCGTAGCGCATATTTATGGGCTCTTTTGGATAAATATCTTTGTAATTATTGAAGGTATAGCTAACTTCATTATAGGTTATTGTTAGAGGCTTTGAGGTATATTTTTTATTAATGTCAAAGCCACATTTCAGTGCTTCATAATAAAGAAGTGGTTTAATTGTTGAGCCAATATCACGTTTACCTAAATAAGCTATATTGTAGCTGTTTTTTCTATAGCTTGCCCCACCAAGAATATATTCTAAATTACTGTTATTATCAGCAATAATAACGGAAATGTCTCCATTATAGTTGGGAGAAATTACATTTTCAAATAAAGGATTATAACTTGTATATACTTTTATTTTTTCTTCAAAATCAAATTCATTATGATATTTTTTTAATTGCTGTTTCACTAAATCAATAAAATAGTTTTTGTTTGAATTAGCTTCGTTTAGTACTAAGCTATAGTCATAATTATAGCTTGTTGCAAATTCATATTCTGAAATAATATTATTCTTTCTTAGTGATTTTAATAATTCGTTCTTTTTTTGTAGACAAGCTTTGATATTGCTTAAAGGATTATAATAATTAGGAGCTCTTAAAATCGTACATAATAATATTATTTCATTTACCGATAATTGTTCAAGACTTTTATTAAAATAAAATGAGGCAGCATTTTTTATACCATATTGACCATTTCCTAAATAAATAGTTGCTAGATAAGCTGTTAAAATATCGTTTTTATTAGTGCTTTTTTCTAAGGATATGCTTAATATTATTTCCTTTATTTTTCTTATTAGGCTTTTGTTATTATTTAAATAAACATTTTTTATGTATTGTTGTGTTATAGTAGAAGCACCATGACGCTCATTATTAAATAAATTAGTAAATATTGTTTTGCCAATACGATAAATATCAAAGCCGCTATGCTTATAAAAGCTTTTATCCTCTAAAAATAATAATATATCGATAAATTTTTGGGGGATTTCTTCATATGTAAGTATCGAAATATTATGATCATTTTGGATTATAGATGTTAAATTATTAAATTTATCATATATTTCATAGGAATTATAATTTTTATGATCAATAATTGTCTTAGGGGCAATTTTAAAAAATAAAGGGAATAAAAATAAAAGAAAAAGTAAGGCTTTAAAGTAAAATTTACGAAATTTCATTTAAATCACCATTTCTATTATGACTCAAATGTAGTAAAATAATTAATGATAAGAAACAATAAATATAATTTGAGGGTAACGCTATGAAGAATCGGTATTATGAGGATATTATTAAAGAAAATGTTTTGTCAAAAAGTATGCAAAAAAGACTTTTTAATTATTTGGGTGTTAAATACACCTCCTATAATATTGTTTTGAAAATTGTTATTTTAATAATTTTAGGCTTGATATCTTTATTTATTTTGGCTAAAAATGCTATTTTATTTATCATCTATCTTTGTTTAATTATTATTTTTATTATATCCTATTTAATTATTCTTAGAGAACGCTTAAATATGTATTATAAAAAGCTTTATTTGGCTTTATCTACTAAATATAGCTATTATAGAGGAATGAAAAGAATTTATACATATACGCTAGATTCAACAGCTTGTGATGTTAAAAGCGAGGTATATTTATTTAGTGATGATTATTATTTTTATATATGCTCAGACCCTTTAATTAAAACCAGCATTAAATTAAATAATAAATATAAAAATCAATATAATCCTTATCCTATATTTAAAATATATGATGAAAATTATATTGATAGCGAACCATTCAGCTTTAAGCTAAGTGATATCGAATCTTATAGACTTTATGGGAAATGCAATAAGGAAATAAAGCACAATGCAATTGATGAATTTTGTCATACCTTTAATAATGAAGAAAAAAAGAATTACGTTTTAATAACATTAAAGGATTTTAAAAATATAAAAATTGGAACTAATGTATATGAATATTTGAAGGAATTATTACCATATAGAGAGGATAAAAATGAAGAATAAAGAATTAGTTAATGAGTTAATTAAAAGAAATTACCATATTAGCTTTGGTGAATCATGTACAGGTGGAATGCTTGCGAGTAGTATTGTTGATATTCCTGATGCATCTAAGGTATTAAATGAAAGCTTTGTTACCTATGCTGATGAAGCAAAAATAAAGTATTTAAATGTTGATGGCGATGTAATAAAAAAATATGGTGTTGTTAGTGAAGAGGTTGCTTATCAAATGGCTTTAGGAGTGGCCTCTAATGCGAAAAGTGAATGTGCTATTTCTACTACGGGTATTGCTGGTCCAACTGGTGGAAGTAGCCTTAAGCCAGTGGGAATGGTATGCTTTGGTTTTTACCTTAATGGTAAGATAATAACTAAAACAAAATATTTTAATGGCAGTAGAAATGAAGTAAGATGTGCGGCAACAAGCTATGCAATTGAAACAATGCTAGAATTAATTTTGTAAAACTATTGCTAATATTTTCATTTTATGATACAATATTAAAGCATTTGAAAAAATGCCCCTTGCTTATATAAAAATATATAAGCCAAAAGACCATAAGGAGGTACGAAAGATGAAAAAATATGAAGTTATGTTCATTCTTCGCTCAAATCTAGAACAAGAGAAGATTCAGAAGGAAGTTGCTGATGTTAAGGCAATCTTTACTGGTAATGAGTCTGAGGTTTTAGAATGTAAAGAATGGGGTCTTAGAGAATTAGCTTATGAGATCGAGCATATGCGTAAAGGCTATTATGTTTGGATGCTAGTAAATGCTACACCTAAGGCTGTAAGTGAATTCGATCGTGTAGTTCGCTTAGATGAAAATATTATTCGTCACATTATTGTTGTTGACGGAGAATAATTAAGGGGGTTTTGTAAATGAACAAAACTATATTAACAGGTCGTATTACAAGAGACCCTGAGGTAAGATATACAGCAAATGGACTTGCTAACGTAAGATTTTCTGTTGCTGTAGATCGTATGCAAAAGGATGCAAGTGGCCAAAGAATGGCTGATTTTATCAATTGTGTTGCCTTTGGGCAACAAGCTGATTTTATTGGTCGTTATGTTAAAAAAGGAAATATGCTAGCTGTCGAAGGTAGACTTCAAACTGGTAATTATCAAGGTCAAGATGGACAAATGCGTTATACTACTGATGTTATTGTTGAACGTGTTGAAAATCTAACTCCACGTGATCCTAATGCTCAACCAGGTCAAAATACAACTAATTATGCTAACCCTACATATGGTGCAAATCAAAATAATGCAAATTATCAAGCACCAAATCGTCAGCCTCAAAATGAGACACCAGCAATGCCTGAGTCATTTGAAGTAGCTGATGATGATTTACCATTCTAAAGGAGGAATAACAATGCAAAATAATCATAAATTTGACCGTGATGGCGGACATCGTCGTCGTAAGGTTTGTTATTTTACACAAAACAAAATTGAACACATTGATTTCAAGGATGTTGATCTATTAAAGAGATTCATTTCTGAACGTGGTAAGATTTTACCAAGACGTGTTACTGGTACTTGTGCAAAATATCAACGTAAGCTTGCAATCGCTATTAAGCGTGCTCGTCATATGGCTTTATTACCATTCGTTAAGGAATAGTATATGACATGAAGAACCTACAAAAATGTGGGTTCTTTTTTTTATTTGTTAGAAAGTATGCTCTTTTTTTATGCATCTAAGACGCATAAAAATGGTTTGTTTTTTACCTCGCACGAAAAACAATTTCTCCAGTGGAAAGGAAATAATTTTTTGGTATTGACTGTTCGGAGCGAACAAGTTTATCATTAAAACAGAAAGAGATATGAACGAAAAAACACTGGAGAAAAGAACTGGCTTAAGTAGAAGACAAATTATAATGCTTCAAAAGACAGTAATCAAGAGAAAAAACAAAATAGTTGTAGGAATCAGTTACGATTATTCCAATGAAGAGGTTGAAGAATTCGTGCTAGCAAAGATGTTCAAGGATTGTGGATATACATATTCAGAAATAAATAAAATTATGGCTGAATATAATAATGGCAATAAAATTGAGGTCGTAGATAAAGCAATCGCAAATTTGGAAGCAAAGGTTAAAGAACTGAATCTTAGACTAAATAATATTTATGAATTTAGAAAAAGAATGAAAAAGAATGATTAGTGTGATATAGCATAATGCTATTCATATAAAAAGTGGAGGAAAAAATGAAAAACAAATTATTTGCAGGTATATTATTTTTGGTGGGGGTATTATCTTTATCTTCGTGTGATTTTTTGGATGATAGTATAAGCGGTGATGGCATAACGGCTAATGCCAGAACCTCTAGTGATGATTATTCGAAATTTACACCATCAGCTAAGAGGGAGATGAAATATGAGATTGGTAAAGCGAATGTTGATTCTTGGACAAACAGTATTGGTACAACTTGGATAAAGTTTTCGGTTCCAGTAACAAATACAGGAAATGTTGATATTTATCTTGGAGATATGTCTGCTGATATTGAATCATCAGCAGGTAGTCTTTTAACAACGAAGTCAATGGTAAATGCTTATCCTGATTATATAAAGCCAGGTGAAACAGCATATTATTATGATGAGACAACGGTTGATTTTGACACAAATGGAATCAGAGTAATTCCACATGTTGATGTTCATAAATCTTCTAATGAAGTAATAAGATATGACATAAGTGATGTTTCAATTACCGATGATAAGTATAATGGAATTAAGATTATTGGTAGAGTTGAAAATAAAACAGCGAAAAAAGGCACATTAGTATATGTTTCGGCTAATTTATTTGATACAAGCGGTAATCTAATATGTAATTGTTTTACAATATTAGATAACGATTTGCCTGCAGGAGATAAAGTTGGATTTACCTGCAAGCCATTTGCGTTTAACAATATTTCACCATCTGATATTGCTAGGTACGAAATATATGCTTATCCAACCCAATTTAATATTGATTTTGGATTCTAAAGAATTTATTCCAAGAGGAAACTCTTGGATTTTTTTTCTTAATGGTTAGGTATATTTTTCTATACGTAATATTGTAAAATGTATAAAAAATTGGTATAATAAATTAATACGAGGTGAGATGATGTGAAAAAAATATTGATTGCAATTTTTGCCTTTGCAGGTAGTGCTATTGTTTTCTATTTTTTATTTAGTTCACCACTTGTTCTAAATGGAAAGCAAATTGCTTTTTTGGCTATTGCTTGCCTACTTTTAGTACTTGGTGTTGTATTTTCGATTTTATTTTTCTTTAGAAAAAATCTTCAAAAAATAAAATGGCTTGAAAGTAGACTAGATGTATGGAACAATATTTCTTATCATGTTAACCAAGCTGGTGATGAGGTTTTTAATGAATTACCAGTTGGTATTGTTGTTTATGATGATAAATATGAAATAAAATGGGCTAATAATTATGCTAAAAGCGTATTTCAAAGCCATTTGGTTGATTCATCTGTTGAGGTTATTGATTCAGGGCTAATAAATATAATTTCTAGCGGAGAAGCAAAATTTACTATTGAAACCTCAGGACATTTTTATGATGTAACTCATAATGCAGCCAATAATTTGCTTTATTTCTTTGATGAAACTAAGCGTGAGGAAATAAGCTTAAGATATCGTAATCGTGTTTCAGCAATGGGAATAATTGTTATTGATAATCTTGATGAAACCTTAAAAAAGTTTGATATGCAGGAAAAGAATAATATTAGAGGTCAATATCTTGGAGAAATTTCTGATTGGGTTTCCTTATTTGGAGCATATTTACAAACTATATCTGAGGATCGTTTAGTTGTAATGATGGATAGAGAATCATTAGATAAAATGATTAAGAGTAAGTTTGATATATTAAATAAAATTAGAGATATTTCTAATAAAAACCATGTAAAAACAACTATTAGTATTGGTATTGCTTGCTTCGATGTTGAAGCTAGTGAGCTTGGTGGTCTTGCTCAAAATGCAGTAGAGCTTGCTGAAAAGCGTGGTGGTGACCAGGTTGTTGTTAACATTCAAAATGAAAAGATTCAATATTTTGGTGGTAACTCTAATGCTTTAGAGAAAAATACACTAGTTGTTGCAAGAATGCAGACGTTAGCTTTAAAGGAAATTATTGAGGGAAGTAGTAACGTACTAATTATGATGCATAATTTAGCTGATTGTGATGCAATCGGTTCATCTATCGCAATTCTTAGATTAGCCTTATCATCAAATAAGGATGCAAAAATTGTGTTTGATGCTAAAAAGGCTGATGTTACAGTTCAAAAAATATATGAAAAGTTAGAAATTGAAAATCAATTTATTTTTGAACATTTCATTTCCTATGATGAAGCTTTGAGTAGTATTAAGCCAACAACATCTTTAGTTGTGTGTGATACGCAATCACCTACAATTGCGATGTTCCCGGATTTAATTGATAAGGTTCCTACTTTAGCAATAATCGACCATCATAGAAGTGGAGATGTAGGTTATACTAATACCTCTATGGCTTATATTGAAACATATGTTTCTTCAACAGTTGAGCTTGTTAGTGAAATGTTTATGTTCTATAACCAAAATATTATTGTAACCCCATTTGAGGCTTCAATAATGCTTGCGGGAATTGTTGTTGATACCTCTAATTTTACCTTTAGAACCGGTAGTAGAACCTTTGAAGCTGCTTCAACTTTAAAGAGCTTTGGTGCTGACATGCTTGTTGTTCGTTCTTTATTAAGAGATAATATTGAGGTTGAACAAGAAATTGCGAGTGCTCTAATGAACGCTCAAATTATCTTAAAGAAATTTGCTATTGTTTCAATTCCAAAGGAAAGACCTGTAACAGATAGAACCCTTCTTGCAAAGGTATCTGATAAGCTTTTGACAATAGATGGTGTTATGGCTGCCTTTACAATTGGTTATATTGCTAATGAAAATGTAGTTGGTATTTCAGCAAGATGTCTTGATGGCTTTAATGTACAAATTATTATGGAGGAAATGGGAGGCGGTGGCCATTTAAATAGTGCTGCTTGCCAATTAAAGGATATTACAATAGAAGAGGCTAAGAGTGAGCTTATTTCTATTTTAGAAAGAGATTATGTAGAAGATGGTGAGGAAAAAGTGAAAGTTATTTTATTAGATGATGTTAAAGGAAAAGGCAAAAAGGATGATATTATTGATGTAGCAAATGGCTATGCAAATTATCTTATTGCTAATAAGCTTGCAGTTATTTCTAATGAAGCTAATTTAAAGGCTTTAAAGGAAGCTCAGGAGCAGGAAAGAATTGATGCTGAAAATCATCATAAATTCCTTGAAACAATTAAAAAGGATATTGATGGTAAAACAATTAATATCTATATTAAGATGGGTGCTGATGGTAAAGCATTTGGTCATATTACTACAAAGCAAGTATCTGATGAATTTGAGGCACAAACAGGAATTCATCTAGATAAGAGAAAAATTGAATTACCAGCTGATATCAATTCAGTAGGAATTTATACTGCAAATGTTCAATTGGATAAAGATATTGTTGCTCAATTTGCAATTAATGTTATTGAAAAATAGGAGTAGGCTATGAATGAGATTCCTAAAAACCTAGAGGCTGAACAGGCAATTTTAGGTGCTATTTTAATTGATGAAAAGTTAATTGTTAATGCTAGTGATGCGCTTAAGGAGGATGATTTTTATGATCATTTTTAGAGCGATGATTGGCCTTATGCAAATGGATTCCCATATTGATATAACAACAATTTCAGCGTGGCTAAATACAAATAATTTGTATAATGAGGCTGGAGGATTAGAATATCTTTCTTCATTATATGATTCAACCTATTCAACGCTTAATATAGATACTTATATTGGCTTAGTTTCTAATGCATCATTAAAAAGAAATACGATTAATTCTTTGAATGAGCTAGCTCAAAAGGGCTATGATGGTAAGGTTTCAGCCTTTGATTTTATTGAAAATATCGAGCGCGTTGTTTTTGAATTAAGCTCAAGACGTAAGGTTGGCGATTTTCAAAACATAATTAATTTAAGTAATACTGTTCTTGATAATATCAATATTCGTCATAATATGACTGGTGATATTACAGGTCTTGATACAGGTTTTTATAGCTTGAATCATTTAACAAATGGCTTTCAGCCAGGTGCTTTAATTATTTTGGCCGCTCGTCCAGCAATGGGTAAATCAGCAATGGCTTTGAACTTAGCCTATAATGTTGCTAAAAACAATAAAAATGGAACTGCTGGTGTTGCTATATTTTCATTGGAAATGACAAGTGAGCAGCTAGTAGAAAGAATGCTTTCATCTGTATCAGAGGTACCGCTTGGCAATATAGTTACTGGTAAATTTGATATTGATGCTGGCTATAATATAAAGCAAATTCAACGTGCTGCAGATAATTTGAAAAAATATAATTTGTATTTTGATGATACAGCCTCAATTACTGTATCAAATATGCGTGCTAAATGTCGTAAACTTGCTGCTGAAGGAAAGCTTGATTTTATCGTTGTGGATTATTTACAATTAATTACAGATGATAGTGGAAGAAAAAGCACTCAGGAGGAGGTTGCAAGAATTTCCCGTGGATTAAAGCTGATGGCTAAGGAATTAAATGTTCCAGTTTTAGCCTTATCTCAGCTTTCACGTAGTGTTGAGCAACGAAAGGATGGCAATGGTGCAGCGTCTAAAAAGCCACAACTATCAGACTTAAGAGATTCTGGAAGTATTGAGCAGGATGCCGACATTGTTATGTTTTTATATCGTGAGGATTATTATAATAAGGATTCACCAAGAGTTGGTGAGGCTGATTTAATAGTTGCTAAAAACCGTCAGGGTGCTGTAAGTAGTGGATTACCATTTAACTTTAGAGGTGAATTAGTTAAATTTACCCCTATAACAAGACAGCAAACTAACAATAATGAATAAAATTTAATAGAGGAGCATTTAAATAATGTATGTTGAACGTTTAAAGGCTATGGAAAAAAGATATGAGGAAATTAATGAACTCATGCAAGATCCTAGCATTGTAACTGATGTAAAAAAATTAACAGGGCTTGTTAAGGAACAACGTTCTTTAGAGAAGCCAGTAATGCTATTTAGAGAATATACAAAGCTTGAAGATAGTATTGATGATTTAAAAGAAATGAAGAAGGATCCAGAGATGCAGGAAATGGCTTCAATGGAGCTTGAAGAAACATTAGCAAGAATGGATAAAATAGAAGAAGAAATTAAGATTTTATTATTACCAAAGGACCCTAATGATGATAAAAATGTTATCGTTGAAATTAGAGGTGCTGTTGGTGGTGATGAGGCTAACATTTTTGCTGGAGATCTATACCGTATGTATACTAAATATGCTGAGGCTCAAGGCTGGAAGGTAGAGGTTATGGATATGGTACCATCAGAAATGGGTGGCTATTCACTTGTAAGCTTTATGCTTAGTGGTGATAGCGTATATTCATATATGAAATATGAATCAGGCGGACATCGTGTTCAAAGAGTTCCTGAAACAGAATCACAGGGTAGAATTCATACCTCCATTGCGACAGTTTTAGTTATGCCTGAGGCTTCAGAAATTGATTTTGATCTTGATATGAACGATATTAGAGTGGATACATTCTGTTCATCTGGACCTGGTGGTCAAGGTGTAAATACTACATATTCTGCTGTTCGTGTAACACATATTCCAACAGGTATGTATGTTGCTTGCCAAATTCATCGTTCTCAGCATGAAAACAAAGCAGCTGCTTTGGCTTTATTAAAGACAAGAATTTACGATCAAATGGTTAGAGAAAAGGAAGAAAAGGAAGGCGCCACTCGTCAATCATTAATTGGTCATGGCGAACGTAGTGAAAAGATAAGAACCTATAATTATCCTCAAAATCGTTGTACTGACCATCGAATTGGCTTTACTATTAATCGTTTAGACGCAATAATGGACGGAAGAATTGATTTAGTTATTAATCAATTGATTGAAGAGGATCAAAGAAGAAAGCTTTCTGCTGAAGAAAACGTAAAGCTATAAAATATTACAACATTGTGTCTTTTTTGACATAATGTTGTTTATTTTTTGTTTTTGAATTTTTTTTGCCGCTTAATGCAAAAATTGCCGAATTTTAATTATAGTAAAATTAAGCTGATGAATATAATTAAGCTAAAAAAATACATTTTAGCTATGCTAAACAAAGGAAAAGACAAAATATGAAAATAAAGGATCTATTAAAAAAATCAAAAGAAGAAATAAATGAGCATGGCCTTGAGGAGGGTGCGGCCTTTATTCTCTTAGGATATGCCTGTAATTTAAAAAGTAATGAATTGTTTAATGCCCTTGATAAGGAAGTAAAGGATTTAGAACTAAATCAATTTAATCATTTATTAGATTTATATTTAAATCATAATAAACCTGTTCAATATTTAACGCATAATGCTTGCTTTTATGGCTATGATTTTTATGTTGATGAAAATGTACTAATACCACGTTTTGAAACTGAGGAGCTTGTTGAAAATATTTTATATCGCTATGATAAATATTTTAAAGGTCAAAGGATAAATGTATGTGATGTTGCTTGTGGTAGTGGCTGTATTGGTATTACGCTTAATAAGGAAGAACCAAATATGCAGGTCGTGGCTACTGATATTAGCTTTGAAGCCTTAGAGGTCGCAAAAAAGAATGCTATAAATTTAAATGCTGATGTTTTATTTTTACAAGGAGATATGCTAAAGCCATTACAAGGAAGAAAATTTGATATTTTCGTATCAAATCCACCATATATTCCTGATGAAGAGCTTGTGATGCCTCTAGTACTTGAAAATGAGCCTAAGCTAGCGCTATTTGGCGGAAGTGACGGCTTAAAATTTTATCGTATTATCTTTAATGGTGTTAAGAATATAATAAAGGATAGAGCTATGCTTTGCTTTGAGCATGGCTATGATAAGAAAGAAGAAATGCTTGCTTTAGCTAAAGCCTATTTTCCTTCGGCTAGGTGTGAGGTTATTAAGGATTTAGAAGGCAAGGATAGAATGCTATTTGTTTATATTGGAGATGGTTTTGATGAATAAATTGCTTATTTTTCCGACTGATACAGTATATGGAATTGGGTGCTCTATATATGATAGAGATTCACAAATGAAAATATACAAAATTAAAAATCGACCTAGATAAGCCTCTAGCTGTTTTATGCTCATCAATTGAACAAATTGAGGAGATTGCTTATTTAAATGATGAAGCAAGAAAGCTTATAAAGGCTTTTTTGCCAGGACCTTTTACTTTAATTTTGAAGGCTAAACCAAATATTTGTGATATTGTTGGCTTTGATACTGTTGGTGTTAGAATACCTAATTCAGCACTTGCTTTAGATATTTTAAATAAAATGGGACCAATGACTACTACATCAGTAAATGATTCAGGATCAGTTGCTTTAAATGATTATGAAACTATTTATAATAAATATAATGATTTAGTTGATGAAATCTATAAGCCTTGTGGAGAATCATCGAATTTAGCCTCAACAGTTGTTAAAATCGAAAATGATGAGATTAAAATATTACGTGAAGGTGCAATTAAGCTTTCAGATATTAAAAAAATTATAAATAAATAAGTATAAGAATAACCACTTTTGCTAATAATGATAGTAGAAGGGGCTTTTTTATGAAGAAAAAAATAATATTGGTAATTTTTGGTATTATCCTCCTTCTTTTTATAATGAATAATTTATTTAAGGATAAAGAAATCAGGGTAAGAATTATTCCAAACTCTAATGACGAGGTTGATTTGAAGACAAAGGAAGTAGTAAAGAAATACGTTATTGAGTATTTAAATAAGCAAATTGCTACTGATTTTGATGAAACCTTCAAAAATATAAATAATACCTATAAAAAGCTTGAAAATGAAATAAATAATGACTTAGGTGTTGAAGCTAGTGTTAGCTTTGATAAGCATATTTTATATAATAAAACATATAATGATACTGCTATTTTAAATGAAAAATGCTATTGCCTATATGTTGTGATAAATAAAGGTATGGGAGATAATTGGTGGGGAAGCGTATTTCCTAAATTTTTAGCTACCTCATCTGATGAAGAGGTTGAATATAAAAGCTTTCTATATGAATGTTATAAAAGGATGATAGGATAATGGAATTTAATAATATTGATAGTAGTAACTATAATTTGTTAAAATTATTTTTAACTAATGTGCCATCTATCAAGGAAATTGATGATGACATAATTAATAATGCGATAATTGCGTTAGATAATAATAAAATTATTGGTTGTATATCTTATGAGGAATATGGTTTAAAGGGACTAATAAGATATTTTATATTTAAAAATATTCCTAATTCAATGACTTGTGAATATTTATTTAATAATTTAGAAGATAAAATAATGAAGAAGGGACTTAATGAGATAATAGGTATTGCATTTGATGATATTACAAGGGAATTATTTAAAAATTTGGGCTTTAAGGAAGTAGAGAAGGAAAATATTTATATTGATGAAACTAGACTTGAAAATTCTAAATTTAGAAACTCGACGTTTTTGAGCAAAAGCCTTAATTAGGTTGAAAAAAAATGAAAAAATGATATAATCATTAATGAAGGAAGTAAAGGAGAAATACAATGTATAAATTAATAGATGATTATATTGATAAGCTTATTACGTCAAAGCCTGATTTACCTTTGTGGAATATTGAAGCTATTAGAAGCGGAAAGAAGCCTGCTTGGAATTATGTTGATGGCTGTATGATGACATCATTATTAGAACTATATAAAGAAACAAAGGAACAAAAGTATTTTGATTTTGTTAAGAAATTTGTTGATTATTATGTTTTTGATGATGGAACTATTAGAGGATATAACCCTGATAAGCATTCAACTGATGATATTTGTGAAAGTAGAATATTATTTGATTTATATCAAATGACTGGTGAAGAAAAATATTCTAAGGCTATTGAATTAACCTATTCACAAATTAAAACTCAACCAAGAACTAAGGAAGGAAATTTCTGGCATAAGGCAATTTATCCAAATCAGGTATGGCTTGATGGATTATATATGGCTCAACCTTTTTATGTTCGTTATGAGACAATAAGAAATAAGATGCAAAATTATAATGATATTTTTAACCAAATTAAGAATGTTAGAAAATATATGTTTGATGAAAAGAAGCATTTATATTATCATGGCTATGATAGTGAAAAGAAAATGTTTTGGGCTGATCCACAAACAGGTTTATCTAAAAATTTCTGGTTAAGAAGTATTGGCTGGTTTACAGTGGCTCTTGCTGATATATGTGATTATATGGATGAGCAAATGTATGATGAATATCATTATACTGCATCATTACTTAAAGAAGTAATAGATGGCTTACTACAATATCAGGATAAAGAGAGCAAGATGTTTTATCAGGTTCCTGATCAAATAGGAAGAGAAGGTAATTATCTTGAAACATCTGGAAGTGTAATGATTGCCTATGCTGCTTTGAAGGGGGCAAGACTAGGAATTTTACCTCCAAGATATAAGCAAATAGGTCTTGATATTTTTAATGGTGTGTGCAAAAAATACCTATCTAATAAAGATGGTGAATTAAATCTTGGTGGTATTTGTCTTGTTGCTGGCCTAGGTCCTGATGATAATCGTAGAAGAGATGGAAGCTATGAATATTATATTTCCGAGCCAGTAGTAGAAAATGATGCTAAGGGTGTTGGACCATTTATTATGGCTTATACCGAGGTTAAAAGAACACTATAAAGGAGTGATTAAAATTCACTTCTTTTTTTTATTTTCCACTTGCAATATTAAATGGTTTGTAGTATAATACTATTCGGCTACAAAAAAGGCCAAATTTCAACAAAAAATAAAAGTTGAAAAATGTAAAAAATAATGCTTGACTTAATGGTTCAAATGTTATATAATACTATTCGGCTGCAAAAGATAAGCCGAATTCAACCTAATAAAAAAGTTGAAAAAAATAAAAATAATGCTTGACTTAATAGT
>CALCWU010000074.1 GCA_937905855.1 uncultured Mollicutes bacterium | reverse complement strand
TCATATAAAAGACTAATTGCTCCAGCTTTAGAGCGTGAGATTAAAGCAATGATTTTAGATAATGCAAGTGATGGTGCTATTGAGGTTTTTGCAATGAACCTTAAGAATTTATTATTACAATCTCCAATGAAGGGACATGTTGTTTTGGGTGTTGACCCAGCATTTAGAACTGGCTGTAAGCTTGCTGTTGTTTCTAAAACAGGAAAGGTTTTGGAAATTGGGGTAATTTATCCCAATGAAAAAGCTAAGGGAGCAAGTGTTGATGAACGTTTAGTTTTAAAGAGTAAAAAGACAATTGTTGATTTATATAATAAATATCATTTTGGCTTAATTGCTATTGGTAATGGTACTGCCTCAAGAGAAACAGAAAGCTTTATTGCTGAGGTTATTAAGGAAAATAATTTAGATACTAAATATGTTATTGTTAGTGAAGCAGGTGCTTCTGTTTATAGTGCTTCGCCTATCGCTCAAGAGGAATTTCCTGATTTTGAGGTTCAGGAAAGAAGTGCTGTTTCAATTGCTCGTAGATTACAAGATCCACTTGCTGAGCTTGTAAAAATTGACCCTAAATCAATTGGTGTTGGTCAATATCAGCATGATGTTAGTGAATCTAAACTATCTGATTCTTTGGATTTCGTAGTAACTGAGGCAGTAAATAGAGTTGGTGTTAATGTTAATACAGCTTCTGCATCTTTATTAAGCTATGTTTCTGGCTTAAATAAAAAGGTTAGTAAGAATATAATTGCTTATCGTGATGAGGTAAAAGGCATTAAAAATCGTAAGGAATTAAAGAATGTTTCAGGTCTTGGTCCTAAAGCCTATGAGCAATCTGTTGGATTTTTAAGAGTACTTGAAGGTGATGAGCCTTTGGATAAAACACCAATTCATCCTGAATCATATGACAAGGCACAACTTGTTTTAAAGGAACTAGGACTATCAAGTAATGATTTAGGAACAAAGGAAATGAAGGAAAGAATTCTAAATGCTGATAAGCTTGAGCTTAAAAATAAGTTAGATATAGATGAATATACATTAAATGATATTTTAGATGCATTTATAGCACCTATGCGCGATGTAAGAGAGTCATATCAAGCACCAAAGCTAAGAAGTGATATTCTTCACTTTGAAGACCTACATATAGGTGATGAGCTTGAAGGAACAGTTAGAAATGTTTGTGATTTTGGTGCCTTTGTTGACTGTGGTGTAAAATATGATGGATTAGTTCATTTATCAAAAATGTCTACTAAATATATTAAGAATCCATCAGAGGTAGTTAAGGTTGGCGATTTAGTTAAGGTTTATGTTATTGATATTGATTACAATAGACATAAATTAGCCCTTTCTATGATAAAAAATAATTGATATATTAATTATCCCCTTTAGATAAATTAAAGGGGATTTTTTTATGAAAACGACTTGAATAATTGCATTGGAAAAATAAAAAATTTTGCCTTCAAAAATGGCAAATATACAGTTTAAAACTGGAGGTTATCGCTTACATAGTACCATTAAAGTACCAAATCTCCAGTTTTCATTTTTTTATGAAAATTGACATTTTTCTACAAATATGTATAATAATAATTGTAAATTTAAAATTGTTTTTTTTGAATTTATAATTAAAGGAAGGTGACGTTTTATTATGAAAGAACAAAGAAAAGCATATAAAATATTAATTCCATCTGTCATTGTTTTTTTAGCTGTATTAATTGTTTCATTATGGATTGGATTTGATTTTACAAATGTACTTAAGGATGCATTTTATAAGCCTGAGGATTTGTATGGATTAGAATTTAAGGAATGGCGTTATGATACTAATGGTGGTAGTAAGAAGAGCTTATTCCATAGATCAAAGCATAAATTATATCCAATTTATGAATATAAGAATGAAGAATTTAAAAAAGAATTTTTTGATTTTGAGATTAATGACGACGTTGCATATATTTCAAATGTAAAAAAATATACAAATGATTATGTTATATATTTGCCTGATACTATTAAAATAAATTCTAAAAAATATAAGGTTGTGGGAGTTAAAGCTAATAGTATACTAGAAGATGAATATGATTATAAATATAAAGAATATACAGTATATGGAACGAATAATTTAATGTATTTAGATGATTATTTTGCATCTAAAATTTCACTTAAAATGTACAACTTTCCAAATTTGAAAAATATAGGCGATGGTAATTATTTTATAAATCATTTTAATATGAATAATAATCTTGAAAGTGTACATATTTTTAATATATTAAAGAGTTCAAACTATGAATCTTCAATTGTTTAGGTGATAATTGCAAACTTATAGGTTTAACTGATTTTGAAAAAGAATTATTTAGTGATGGTTTGTTTAACGAAAAATATTTAAATGATTTTAACAATCTAAAAATATCTTATTTATCTTTATCAAGTAAAAATCCATATTATACAATGAAGAACAATGTATTATATTCAAAGGATATGAAAAATTTATATTGGCTTGGATATCAGGATTCAGATGTTGTTATTGAGGAAAATGATTTAAATATAATGCCACTAGCAATTTCATCTAGAAATTTGTGTTACTCTAAAATAACATTTACTGGAAAAATAAATAATATTTCTACTTATGCAATTAATACAAACTGTGCTACAATTAATTTTGATAATGAGGTTAATATGATAGAAGATTATATATTTACTAGAAATACAGTTGAATTAACTGTTAATTTTAATTCTAAGATTAATAATTGTAGTAGTAATTCCTTTGAAAACAAAGGTGATAGCACAAATATAAATTTTAATCGATAATATAAAATTATGACACTATATTGGTGTCATTTTTTTTGAATTGCTTGTTGATGATGAGTGTGATATAATCAAAAAAAGAAAGGATAGTGATTACTTTTGGAAAAAGATCCTTTTAAAGAATATATAATTAATTCTAAAGAAAAAAAGGGTAATCTTGAATATTTGTGGTATACATCAATTGGTTTACAAATGGTTGATGGATTAAAAACCTCTAAATATTTAAACGAGACTGCCAAGAAAAATATTAACGGACAAATTTCTTTGTATGATGCTGAAAGAATAATTAAACAATATTATGAACAAAGCAGTGATAATTTAGTTCAAACTGAAGAGGCTGATTTGGCATCTATTAATATTTTAAAAATATTAGCTGATGATTCCTTTAATTTTTCTATTCCTCAGTTTTTAAGCATACATAAAAAAATATTTGATGGAATTTTTCCTCATGCAGGAAAAATAAGGGATTATAATATATCTAAGAAAGAGTGGGTCCTAAATGGAAAAAATGTTTTGTATGGTGATGCATCAATAATCAGAGAAACTCTTGAATATGATTTTTCTTTAGAAAAAAATTATGATTATTGTAATATAACTGAAACTGATTTTGTTAAACATATAGCTAGATTTATTGCAAATCTATGGCAAATTCATCCATTTGCTGAAGGAAACACAAGAACAACAGCTGTTTTTTTGATTAAATATTTGAGGAAATTTGGCTATGATGTAACTAATGATATTTTTGCAAATAATGCATGGTATTTTAGAAATTCATTAGTTAGAGCAAATTATACTAATTTTAAAGAAGGTATTTATGAAACAACACTTTTTTTAGAACTTTTTTTGAGGAATTTACTTTTTAATGAAAAAAATGAATTAAAAAATAGATTTTTACATATTAATTGGCATCAAAAAGTGTTATCTATCAAATTATATGAGGCTCAAATATGCAAATTAAAATAGCTGTTA
>CALCWU010000073.1 GCA_937905855.1 uncultured Mollicutes bacterium | reverse complement strand
ATAGTAACATTTGTAGTTGTAACCTCGATAACCATCTTATCAAATTCAACATCACTATCTTCACCTGAAGCAACAAACATTGATACATCAATTGTTATTGTTCCAGATACGAATGAGAAATTATTTAATGTAGCATCTACTTTTACAATTTCAATTGCGCTAACCTTAGCAGAAATTGTTAATTTTGACTTATTTAGAGTTACATCTAAACTAAATGGAATTGGATCACTATAAGTAACTGTTTGGTTTTCACCATCATCACTTACTTCTCCACCCATTGCAACGCTACCACTAGCCTTTAATGTTGCACCATTTTGGTCAACCTTAGCAGTAAGAGTAGCATCAAGCTTCATTGTCGCTTCAATATCAAGCTTAACACTTGCATTAACACTAACACCTAAACCATTAGCCTTAACATCAAGACTAATAACAGCTATTTCATTAGTGCCTTCTTCATCAGTAGCATGTAAATTAATCTTAAATTCACCACCAACGGCAAAATTATATTCATAATTAATTACAAGTGAAACCTTAGCATAATTTTTCTCTACATAAGCTGTATCTCCTGGTGGATGATATTCAATACTAAAGCCTGTAAAATGAACACCATCAAAGCCAAGCTTAATCTCTAGCTTTGAATAAACAGTGGCAAGCATTGCTGTTACCTTATCAGTTGTTTCTCTAGATAATGCAGCAACTAAAGATACAATCTTTTCATCCTTTAATGTAAACCAACCATCTTCATATGTGAAATCATCACCAGTGAAGGTAATTTGAGAAAGTAATGTATCAACATCAAAATCTTCAGGTAAATTCATTTGTGATAAAATCAAGCCAACATAATCAGTATCAGTAGCTGGAGTATCAGTAGTTACACTGCCAACTAATTCTTCTAATTTTGCTAAATCAACCTTAACTGCTGCCTTTTCATCATCATTAACATAAGCACCATAAACAACCTTATCCTTTTGCCAAGCATATAAATCTTGAGAATCAACAGCCTCATTATTTAAATAAATAGTTGCAGTAGCTTTAGTATCAGGAATTGAAATCTTACCTAAAATCTCACCTGGATCAACTGTTGAACCACTATTTACAGCCGAATTAATAACACCATTAATTGAAGCCTTTGATAATCTAACTGATTTTGCATATGTATCAAAATTAGTTTTAACCTGCTCATCAGTTAATTTAACACTTGTACTAGGAAGGATTGTACTTTCACCCTTCTTAGTTGTACTTTCGTTTCCATTTGTACTTTCAGCTGGCTTAATTGTACTTTCAGTTGGTGTATTTCCACCATTTGAAGAATCATCTGTAGTTTCGCCACAGCTTGCAAGTGTTAAAACACTCATAAACATAAATACTACGAATAAAAATATTTTTTTAACTTTTTTCATTTGTTTTTCCTCCTTATCAAACGGATTCTAATCTTTTGATTCTTAGACAATTTGTTTTTCCTCCTTATCGGTAATTAAATTATAGCATTTTTTATAACTTATATGCAATATTTATAGTAAAAAAAAGGAAAGAAATTTTAATTTCATTTCCCTTTCGACAATATTAGCTATTTTTCTTTTCTATAGCAGCCTTTATTAAGCCCTTAAATAGAGGGTGAGCTCTATTTGGTCTTGATAAAAATTCAGGATGGAATTGACATGCAACAAACCAAGGATGGTTCTTTAACTCAACTATTTCCACTAAATTTGTTTGAGGATTTCTACCACTTACTATCAAATCCTTATTAAACACCTTATCCTCATAATGACGATTAACCTCATAACGATGACGATGACGTTCCTTTATTTCTGCTTTTTGATAGCACTCATATGTTTTAGTGTTTTCCTTTAATGTACAATCATAAAGACCAAGTCTTAAAGTTCCACCCATATTAATTCCTTCATATTGATCAGGTAGGTAATCAATAATCGGAAAGCTTGTTTCAGGATCTAATTCTGTTGAGTTAGCATCATTATAGCCTAAGACATTCTTACAATATTCAATAGTTGCAAGCTGCATACCATAGCATATTCCAAGGAATGGAATATTATGTTCTCTTGCATATTTGATAGCTAAAAGCTTACCAACAACTCCACGACTACCAAAACCACCAGGTACTAAAATACCATCAACGTCCTTTAATTCCTCATCAACATTTTCTTCTGTAAGCATAGCTGAATCAATATGTAAAATATTAACCTTTTTCTTATAAGCAAAGCCTGCTGCCTTTAAAGCCTCATTTACAGAAATATAGGCATCCTGTAATGATACATATTTACCAACTAAAGCAATCTTAACCTCGCCATCTAAATGCTTAATTGTGTCAATTAAGTTATTCCATTCACTCATATCAGCTTCTGGCAAATCAAGATTAAAATGCTTAGCTATAACATCATCAATATGCTGATTATGTAAATTATTAACTACTTCATACAATATCTTAGCGTCTTTGCACTCAAAAACAGCATTTTTTTCAACATCACAAAACATTGCGATTTTATCCTTTTGCTCCTGTGATATAGAAACCTCTGTTCTTAAAATAATAATATCTGGCTGAATACCAAGTCCTCTTAGTTCCTTAACACTATGCTGCGTTGGCTTAGTTTTAATTTCACCTGCTGCCTTCAAATAAGGAACTAAGGTATTATGAATATATAATGTATTATGAACACCAAAATCACGACGTGCTTGTCTAATTGCCTCTAAAAATGGTAATGACTCAATATCACCAACAGTTCCACCAATTTCCGTAATAATAACATCAGCATTAGAGTTTTTAGCAGCACTTACAAGCTTAGCCTTTATTTCGTTTGTGATATGAGGTATTACCTGAACAGTACCACCAAGATAATCACCTCTACGCTCCTTAGCTATTACTGTTGAATAGATTCTACCTGTAGTAATATTAGAGTCCTGTGTTAGATTTTCATCAATAAATCTTTCATAATGTCCTAAATCAAGGTCAGTTTCCGCTCCATCATCAGTAACAAACACTTCACCATGCTGATAAGGTGACATTGTTCCTGGATCCACATTAATATAAGGATCAAACTTTTGCATAAACACCTTTAATCCACGATTTTTCAATAATCTTCCAATAGATGATGCTGCAATTCCTTTACCAAGTGAAGATACAACACCACCAGTTACAAATATAAACTTCGTTTGCTTTTCCATTTTTCTAACCTTTCTATATAAAAAAATAAAAGCCCTCTTTCGAGGACTGGTGTGCCCTTATAAATTATATAATAGCAGCCAAAATAAAGCAAGAACAATTTTTTATTCTTCACTTTTCTTTCCATTATTTAAAATAAAGCTAATAAGCATCCACAAGAATAGTCCACCTATTATCGTCCAAAGTGCTATATAGCCATCCCTAGGGTCATCAAATGAAATAAATCCCTCACCACCTATAGCACTAGCAATGCAATCAACAAACCACATCAAAGTAGCAGCAGAAAAGATAATAGTAAGTATTTCCAAATGTAATTTTTTTCTATCCTTATAAAAGAAAAATAATAAGCCTGAGACAATACTACAAATTAAAGCCGTCAAAAAATACATTATTTAGCCTCACATTCTTTCTTATGCTTCTTATATAGCAAATAATCATAGAATAATACACCAATTGCCCAAGCAAAAACTAAAATTGCAAGCATTCCTACACCAACAGTTCCCATCTCATGTAGCATAGCAATCGTATCATCTTTATTAGCCATTGCGGTTAAAAAAGGTGGAAATGGCACAACCTCACCATGTATCATATGCTCACCAGCTAAAATAAATGATCCACTCCATAATGTTAGCTCTAAATAAGATAGCTTCTTACTCCATTTAACCTCATGACCAAATCTTTTCTCATCAGATGCAATTTCTTTTTCGTTATGTTTAACAATATGCTTCATAGCACCAACACCAATTGCTGCTATACTACTTACAACAAAACAACCCATATTAAAACTCCTTGTATAAAATCTTTAATTTAAGTATACTATTTTTTTGAAAATAATGCAATTAAAACAACAAATTTATTTTTTCTTCATTCAAATTAATGCCAATTACAATTATAACATTCTGACCTCTTGATATTTTAGAAATTGTTATTTCATTCTTACAAGCATTAACCTCATACCAGCTATTTTCACTATAATAAAAGCCCTTAATACGAATGACATTACCGTAGGTATCATCATTAAATAAAATATTAATAATTTTCCTTATTTTGTTTTCATCAATATTTTTATTCATAAAAAATAAAGATGTAAAATCATCTATTCTTCTTTTTACGAATGTTGCATCATTATAAAGGGAATGAATAAGCACCTTAAAATCATTATCATCAAGCTTATTTAAGTCCTTAGCAAATATGATATCATCAATTTTACGATTACAGCCTATAGATCCTAAAGCATTATCAAGCTTAGTCTTAATATCATTAAGATTAGTATTTGCTCCAAACTTACTGATAATAACTCTACCTGATGTTGCTACCTCACTTGCCACTACATATTTAATATCATCATTTTCTAAATTAAGAGTTGAATCAACAATTGAAAAAACGTTTCCTATTTCATACCAATTACAAAGAGGTTCCTCATATAAAGCATCATAAAACTCATCAACATCAAAGACACCAGATGGCTCAATAATTACTCTATCATATTTATCCATTCCCATTGCAATAAGCTTCGTTTTAAAACGACGAATACGACAGTCCTTATCTCCACCTATTACCATTTCTAAATTACATTTATCAGATAAAAGATCACCAAGCAGCATCATATCAACATTAACTGCTCCATAATCATTTTCTAATATACATATCTTTAATCCTTGCTTAAGTAAATACTTAGCATATTGCTTTATAAATGTAGTTTTTCCACTCCCTAAAAAACCAGTAACTAAATCAATCTTTATCATTTTATAACCACCAGCCATATCTTGATTTACATTTTATTTTGATAATTTCTTCTTCAATCTATAATAGGTCGACTTACTAATTTGTAGTTTTTTTATTGCCTCTTCATTAGTTATTACACCCTTTTCAACTCTCTCAAACTCTTCTCTTAAAACTAATTCATTAATTTTTAATGGCTTTCTTCCTAGATATTTATTTCTATTTTCATCAATTCCATAGCTTTGCTTTCTATTTAATTCATTTAATTGCTTACTATACAAATATTTTAAACTAATAAATACTCTAATATCATTAATACATTTATCATTAATAAATATTTTATTACCTTCTGCCATATTACTAAGTATTACTTTAATTATTCCAAACACATTGCATTTGCCAACAATCTCATTTAAATATATATCTTTACATTCTTTATAAGGAACAACATAAAATGAATCACCACAATACATTTTTTTTGTTCTTATTAGATACTCAACAGGATTCATATAATTCATATTCACTTCCTGCAAAAGCTCATAAAGATCCTCTCTATTATTTTGAGGAACTCTTTCAGAGATGAATGTTGGTATAATATTTTCCCTTATATAATATTCCTTCTTTAAATCTAAATTTAATCCAGGAATTCCTTGAAAAATATCACTATCTAACAAGTCAATAACATTATAATATGGTGTAAATACATATTTAAATGTTTCGTCATCATTTAAAAAGTAGTCAATTTTGCAAACAACATATTCAATATTTAGTTTATCCTTAATGCATATTAAACCACTACTTACAATACTTTTCATCATATTTCTCCATTAATTTTTGATATGAATATTTTATAATTTTATCATATCTTTTTAAAATCATTGTTTTATAAAATTCTTTATGTATTTCAGATATTTTAATTTCATCAATTAATACAAATATCTTATCAAGCTTAATTTTATTGTAAATTTTCATCAAAGCTTTATTACATTCATTAAATTCTAATGATGATATAACTTCATAATATGAGGATTTTTTATTATGCAATTTAATTTGTGATGTTGGGAATTTATAAATTCTATTATTAATTTCATCTTCACTACTCATTATTAAGCTCATCTCATCTTCGTTAGTCATTTGTGGAAATAGTGAGGAACCATTATCAAATACTGGTGCTAAACTATACTGATTATTCTTCTTTAAAAAGCCCCAATTTCCTCCATGCCTATCAAAATTTCCTAGCAATGCATCAACAATATACATTTCAAAAAAAAATGCAATAGTTTCATCCACATTTGTTATTTTTTTATTTTTTTCCAATAGTTCAATAATATCATCGTAACTATATTGATACATTTCTTTATTAACTTCCAATGTAGATTCACCAACATCATTAAACGGAACAAATTGACTTCCATCAGTAATAAAATCCTTGCAAGCAACTACTTCTTCACCATTGTAAAATCCTAAAAATGTTTTATGAACATTAATTTCTAATAATTCAAATATATGACTAGCCAAAAACTCAGATATATGATTATATCTTTTGCCAAATGGCGTGGTCTTTTGAAATTTAAGCATAAATTTTTCACCACTAAAAATTATTCCTAATTTTCTTTCAGAGCCACCATAAAAAGTATTACTAATTGAACAATTGCTAAAATCAATATACATAATAAATCATCACCATTAATATATTATCATTAGAAAATATTTGTGTCAATAGGGTATCATTTTATTTTTGATACTATTTTATAGATTTATACTACTAAATTACGTTTGAATACAAATAAAAAAATCAATTTTCTTTAAAGCAATTCATTATTTTCTATTAATACTCTTCCAAATATAAAACATTTACAATTTTTAATATTCTCTAAACTTATTTAAAGAATAAATTAAAGTTCTCTTTGATATGTTTGTTTCCTTTAATATTTCTGTACTTGAAACACCATAATTCGAAAAAATAGAAGCTTCACATAATAAAGAATATATTTTTTTCTCCGATTTCGTCATTTCAATATTTGTTTTATAATTACGTAATTTTTCTTTATCAAAATTTAGTTTTTTAATTAATATATCTACTTGATTAATTAGTATTGAACAAATAGTTTCAACGTATGTATTTAAATATCCAAATTCATATTTATCATTAGTTTCTTTAAAAGCTTTATAATATTTTTCTTTTTCATGCTCTAAAGCTAAAGATATAATAAGTGAAAAGTACTTTTTATTTTCTAATAATAAACCATTTGACATTAAAAATCGTCCTAATCTACCATTACCATCAGAAAATGGATGAATATATTCAAACATAAAATGACAAAGAATCATTTTTGTTAATACTTCATTATCCGAATTATATAATCGTATAAATTCTTCCATCATTTTATTAATATTTTCCTCTCCTATAACGCCAGTATGAATCAAATTCAAGCCATTAGTGATATAAACAGAATTAATTCGATAATACAATCCATCAGGTAAATCGTCTTTTTCTATTGAGCCTTTTAATACTTCATCATACAAATTTCTAACATCAGAATTTGAAAAGATTTGATATCCCCCATTTTCTAATAAATGCTTGTAGGCATTGGCAATAGAAATAATTTTTTTATCTTTTGAAGACGATACATCATTAATTATTTTGAATATGTCATGTCTTGTAGAGTATATATTTTCAATTTTATTTGTTGCTTCAATTTCTTCAATCAAAAATGATTGAACAATTTGGTGCTTAACAAATTGAGAAAATGATTCAATTAGAAAATTAAATTCTGTGATTTTACTATTCAATACTAAAATCATATTGTTACTATTATAACAATTGCTATAAAAAAAATTGTTATTTAACAAATGAATACTATTATTCTCTTTTTTTAATTCATTCAAATATTCATTAAATTCTTCTTTTTCCATTTTAAAATAATTCGATTTGACACTCATAAAATTGCACCTCTAAGCTAATTATAATGATTTCAAGTGCAATTTTCAATATTTTTTGCACTTGAATTTTAAGAAACACTAATTTAAATGCAAGTAAAAACAACAAGACCAAGTTCATTTATATACAACTAATTATTAA
>CALCWU010000072.1 GCA_937905855.1 uncultured Mollicutes bacterium | reverse complement strand
TATTTAAATAGAGAACCTAATAGCTTATCTGGTGGACAAAAGCAAAGAGTAGCTATTGCAGGTATTTTGGCTATGAATTGTGATACGATTATTTTAGATGAGGCTACATCAATGCTTGATCCTGAAGGTGTAATGGAAATAACAAGCCTTATTAAGGAATTAAAAAACACATATAATAAAACAATTATTACAATTACTCATGATTTAGACCTTGCAAGCTATAGTGATGAGGTCTTAGTTATGAAGGATGGTAAGCTCATTGCTAGTGGTAGGCCAGAGGAAATATTTGAAAATAGAGAGCTTTTGCAAAGCTCAAATTTAGATATGCCCTTTAGATTACGCTTTTATCACAAGGCTTTAGAGGATGAAAAATTAAAAAATAATACTAAACTTATGGAGGCCTTATGGGAATATCATTTTATGAAGTAAGTCATAGCTATCCAGGCCTAAAGAAAAAGGAAACTGTTGATGCAATTAAAAATATAAATTTAAATATTAATGAGACTGGAGAATTTGTTTGTATTGTTGGACAAACTGGTAGCGGCAAATCAACCCTTGTACAGCATATGAATGCCTTATTATTACCTACTACAGGATATGTTGATATCCTAGGAGCTAAAATAACTCCTAAGGCTAAAAAGAATCCGAAGCTAAAGCCTATAAGAAAAAATGTGGGCTTTGTCTTTCAATTTCCCGAATATCAGCTATTCGAGGAAACAGTTTTAAAGGATATTGTGTTCGCTCCTAAAATATTTGGAATGACTGCTACCGAGGCTACTGCTAGAGCAAAAGAGGTAGCTAGTATGCTAGAAATTTCTGATTTGCTTGATAAATCACCATTTAATTTAAGTGGTGGTCAAATGCGTAAGGTTGCTATTGCTGGTATTTTAGCCTATAATCCTAGTGTTTTATTACTTGATGAACCAACAAGAGGTCTTGATCCTAAGGGTCAAAGAGAAATAATGGATATGTTTTATGAGCTGTATACAACTTCAAATAAAACAACTATTGTTATAACTCATGATATGGATATCGTTTATCGCTATGCAACTAGAGTTATTGTTATGAAGGATAAGGAAATTTTCTTTGATGGTACGCCAAATGAGGTTTTTGGCAGTGACATTTATAAGGAAAGTCATCTTTTAAAGCCTCAAATTTTGTCATTGATTGATTATTTGAATGAAAAAATGGGCTATAATCTTAAATATGAATATAAAACTTGTGATGAGCTTATTAAAGCATTAGGAGGTATTATAAATGAATAATATCACTATTGGTCAATATGTTCCAGGTAACAGTTGGATTTATAAAATGGATCCTCGTATGAAAATAATTTTAACAGTATTATTAATGGTTTTAATATTCTTAATTCCAACAATGGAAATGATGGATGCGGCATTTTTAATATTTGTTATTATTTTCTTAACTACAAGAATTCCTCTGTTAAAGGCTTTGAAGGGGTTAAAGCCAGTGCTATTTTTACTAATATTTACCTTTGTTTTACAGCTTATTTATACTAAGAGTGGTACACTTTGGGCAACAATTGATTTTCATTTTGGTCTATATCAGTTGCTTGCAATTGTGGGTATTGTTTTAGTTTATTTATTCACAAAAAAAATAATTAGACTAGGTATGCTTTATTTTTTAATTGTTATATTTTTGTGCTTTTTAGTCCAACATTATATGAATTTTTCAAGCTTTAATTGGGCTAATTATAGCTTGATGATTTATAGTGGTGGTGTTAGCAAGGGTGTATTTATTTTTGTAAGAATTGTTATTATGATTGGTGTTACCTCACTTTTAACATTCTCTACCTCAAATACCGATATTAATAATGGCTTATCGAGTGTTTTAAAGCCACTTAAGTATATTAAGGTTCCTGTTGGTATCATTTCTATGACTCTATCTCTTACCTTACGTTTTATTCCTACCTTACTTGAGGAAACTAAAAAGATTATGAAAGCTCAATCATCACGTGGTGTTGATTTTAATGAGGGCAACCTTAAGCAAAAGGTAAATCAGGTTATTTCTTTATTGATTCCAATGTTTGTTATATCATTTAAAAGAGCTGAGGATTTAGCTAATGCTATGGAGGCAAGAGGCTATGTTATTGACGCTCCTAGAACAAAATATGATGAGCTAAAGCTTAGATTCATTGATTATTTTTGCTTAATAGCTGTTGTTTTATTATACACTTTAGTTTTGGTGATTAAGTATGCGCTATAAATGTATTGTGAGCTATGACGGCTATAATTATAAGGGATTCCAGGTTCAGCCAGGTGAGGTTACAATCGAAATATGCCTTAAGGAAGCCATAAAAATGATGCTACACAAGGATGTTAAAATATATCCTGCTGGAAGAACAGATGCAATGGTTCATGCTATTGGTCAGGTAATTCATTTTGATTTAGATTTAAATATTAAGCCCGAGGCAATAAAAAATGGGCTTAATTCTTTTTTACCAAGAGACATTAGAATTGTTGATGCAAGCATAGTAGATGAAAGCTTTCATGCACGCTTTAGTGCTAAAAAAAAGGAATATCATTATTTAGTAAAGCAAAGAGAGCCATCAGTTTTTGAAAATAGGTATATGGCCTATTATAAGAATCTTGATATAGATTTAATGAATGAGGCTTTGAGGATGCTATGTGGTAAGCATAATTTTAAAGGCTTTTGTAGTGGCTCAGTTAATCCTTTAAAGGACTTTGAAAAGACTATTTATGAGGCTAAGATCATTAAGGATGGTGATTATCTTCGCTTTATTTTTATTGGTAGTGGTTTCTTAAAATATCAAATTAGAAGAATGATGGGGCTGGTTTTAGAGATTGGCGCTAAAAGAGATAGTCTTGAAACTATTACAAGAGTATTTAATGAGCGTGATCCTGGTATATCTCATAAGATTGCTCCAGGCTATGGTCTATATTTAATGAAGGTATATTATGATTAGGAGATGTTTAATTTGCTTCATCCAATAAAACACTTTTTAACAATAACCAAGCATCGTCATATTGTTATGAGGCTTTGCTTCAAGGCTGGCATTGGGCTTCAAGGCTTAAAGCACGATTTATCTAAATATTCTTGGTGTGAATTTAGAATAGGTATGAAATATTATCAGGGTGATCATTCCCCTAATGCAAGAGAAAAGGAAATATATGGCTACTCAAGTGCTTGGCTTCATCATAAAGGTCGTAATAAGCATCATTTTGAATATTGGGTTGATCATGATCCGGAAAAAATGACTTATGTTCCTATTAAAATGCCAATACGCTATGTTAAGGAAATGTTTTGTGATCGTATTGCTGCTACTAAGGTTTATATGAAGAAAAATTATAATCCTAAGGGAATACTTGATTATCATAATAGACATAAGGATAAATATGTGATGCATAGTGATACTGAGGCCTTGCTTGTAAGCTGGATAAATCTACTTATTGACAAAGGAGAGAAGGCCGCATTTAAAATTATTAAGGCGGTTAAGGAATACTAAAATGAAAATGATTAAAAAAATATTAACCATTTTAATATTTTCACTTTTACTTGCAAGCTGCAATAGGCTTAATACCTATACAAAAATGATTTATACTATGGATACTATAGTTAATGTTAAGCTTGAGGTTAAAAATGAAGCAACGGCCAATGTTCATTTTACAGAAATTGAAGCAATTTATGAAAAATATAATGATTTAGCTGATGATTATATGAGTCATTCGGGTGTTAAGTCTATCTATGATATTAACAAAAGTAGAAGTGAAATTGTTGATGATGAGCTTATTGAGCTACTTAATTATGCTATCAGCATCAATGAGGAAACTAGTGGCTATTATGAGCCTCTAATTGGTAATATTAGTCATCTATGGAAGGATTATGTTTTAAATACAGATAATCCTAATGTTGATTTTGTTTTACAAAGCCTAGATAAGGAATTAAATAATATTAAGGAATCGACAATAGTAATTGAGGGAAATAAGGTTAGTATTATTGGTAATGCTAATATTGATTTAGGTGGTATTGCCAAAGGCTTTGCAACACAAAAGGTCTATGAATATCTTAAGAAAAACAATATTAGATATTATTTAATTGATGCTGGAAGCTCAAATATTTTGCTTGGTGAAAAAACTAATAATAAGGAATTTAATGTTGGAATTAAAAAAATGGGCTCTGGCTATTTTGAAATTATCAAGGCTAAGAATAAAGCAATTGTTTCTAGCTCATATCGTGAGCAAACAAAGCTAATTGATGGGAAAAGATATACTCATCTAATAGACGCTAAAACTGGTAAAACGATAGATAATTATTTTTCTTTAACACTAATTGGTGACGATAGTGCCAAAATGGATGCTTATTCAACTGCTCTTTATGCAATGAGCGTTGAGGAAATAAAGGAATTCTTAAATAATAAAAATATTGATGTAATCATCTATGGTGAGGATGAACTCATCTATTCATCATTAAAGGACTAAAATGAAGAAACGTAGAGATTTAGCTTTAATTCTTTCAATTTTAATAATTTCTTTAGTAGCGATTATTATTTTTAAGGTTAGCAGTAAGAAAAATAATTTAAAGGCAGTTGTTTATTATAAAAATGATATAGTTTTAGAAATAGATTTAGCTAAGCTTGATGATAATATTACCTATTACAAGGTTAAGGGTGATAATGGTGATGTTGTAATTGCTTGTAAGCATAATAAAATTGCGGTTGTTGAAGAAAATTCAACATACCATTTATGTAGCAAGCAGGGCTATATTTCTTCAACTAATGAAAGTATAGTTTGCTTACCTAATAAGGTATATATAAAGCTTGTTGGCGAAAAGAGTAAGGTTGATGTAGAAATATGAGTATAAAAAGAGCTTGTTTAATTGCGATGATGCTGGCGATGGCAATTGTATTAAATATTATTGAAGGCTTTATTCCAATGTTTATTCCAGGAGTTAAGCTTGGACTTGCTAATTGCATTATTTTAATAATGCTTTATCAGATGAAATGGTATGAGGCATTACTGGTAATGATACTTAGAATTTTACTTGTTGGTTTATTTAGAGGAAATATTTTTACTCTAACCTGGCTTATGAGCCTAAGTGGAGGAGTATGCTCATTTATTGTTATGCTGCTATTTTCTAAAATTAATTTTTTCTCACCTATTGGTACCTCAGTGTTAGGCTCCATTAGTCATTGCTTTGGTCAAATAATTGTCGCTATGCTTATGCTTAGTGCTAGCACATTCATTTATTATTTACCATTCATTGCACTATTAAGTATGATAACAGGTGTGATTAATGGAATGATTTGTAAGCTATTAAATAAAAGAAGAATAGTGGAAACAATTTTAAATAAATAAATCGTTTTCATATTTACAAAATTATTGTTTTCAAATAAAATGTAGTTAAGCAATGGTGCTTAAGATAATAAAAACGAATGCAAGGTCGCAAGTGATTTTTCTTTTGTGACCTTTTTTTGTTTTGGAAATAAGAAAGGATTAATATATATGGCAGACATTTTAAATGTTTTTGGCTCTCATGTTTTTAATGAAGCTAAAATGAAGGAAAGATTAAAGCCAGAGACTTTTGCTTCCCTAAATAAGACAATTAAGGAAGGTACACCTCTTGATTTAGGCATATTAGATGAGGTGGCAGATGCAATTAAGGTATGGGCTTTAGAAAACGGAGCTACTCATTTTACGCATTGGTTTTTACCACTTACTACTATTCCTGCGGAAAAGCATGATTCATTTATTGATTTTAGTGGTGATGATATTGTTTTAAAATTTAATGGTAAGACCTTATTAAAGGGTGAACCTGATGCTTCATCATTTCCAAGCGGGGGCTTAAGAAGTACGGCAAATGCTCGTGGATATACAATTTGGGATCCAACAACGCCAGTATTTATAAGAACTGTAGCAAATAGAACAGTTTTATTTATTCCAACTGTTTTTGTTGGATATCATGGTGAGGCATTAGATCGTAAGATTCCTTTGCTTCGTTCTTTAAATGCTTTGGATAAGGCTGGAAAGAGATTTATGAAAATGTTTGGCTATGATGCTAAAAGGGTTTATCCAGCTGTAGGACCAGAACAGGAATATTTTTTAGTTGATCGTGATCTATATTTAAAAAGAGATGATTTAATTTATACTGGTAGAACAATGTTTGGTGTGCTTCCACCTAAGGGTCAGGAGCTTATGGATCATTATTTTGCAGGTATTAATAATCGTGTTACAGCTTTTATGAAGGATATAAATGAAGAACTATGGAGTCTTGGTATAACTGCTAAGACTGATCATAATGAGGTAGCTCCTCTTCAACATGAAACAGCAACAATTTTTTCAATTGGTGGCTTAGCTGCTGATCAAAATATGATGCTAATGGAAACATTACAAAGAACAGCAAGAAAGCATAATTTAGTTTGTCTTCTTCATGAAAAGCCATTTGCTCACATTAATGGTAGTGGTAAGCATAATAATTGGAGTGTTAATGCCGATAATATTAATTTAACTGATCCAACTGATACTCCAGAGAATAATTTAAAGTTTTTATTAACACTTGCTTGTATTATTGAGGGCGTTGATGAGAATGCTGTGCTTCTTCGTGCTTGTGCATCTAATCCTGGTAATGATTTTAGACTTGGTGCTAATGAAGCTCCACCAGCTATTTTATCTATTTATTTAGGTGATCAGCTTTTAGATGTTGTTGAGCAAATCATTAATAAGGGTGAGGCTACAAGCTCAATTCATCCTCATAGTCTAGATCTTGGTATTCCGCAAATTGGCAAAATTACTGCTGAGGCTACTGATAGAAATAGAACATCACCTTTTGCTTTTACGGGTAATAAATTTGAATTTAGAATGCTTGCTTCATCAGTATGTATTGCTTCTGCTAATACAGCACTAAATACAATTATGGCCTATGAATTTAATAAGGCTTGTGATGCCTTAGAGAATTCAAAGAATTTTGAGGCTGATTTAAAGAAATATATAAGAAAGACTATTATTGACCATAAACGTGTTATTTTTAATGGTGATGGTTATACTGCTTCTTGGCCAATAGAGGCTGAAAAAAGAGGATTACCAAATGTTAAAACCTATATTGAAGCAATTAGCTCATTTACTACCGATAAGACAATTTCAATGTTTAATTCTTTAAATGTTTTAAGTGATGTTGAATTAAAATGTCGTCAAAGTGTTGCTTATGAAATGTATGCTAAAAATATAGATATTGAATCTAAAACAGCTTTATTAATGCTTGATACTAAATATCTTCCTGCTATTAGAGCCTATGCTTCTGATGTTGCAGTAGATCTTGATAATGTTAGTAGGAATTCTAAGATAACTGATATTTCTTATAAGGAGCATTTAGATAAGGTTGTCGCCCTTTTAGACTCAGCTTCAATTAAAAAGGAAACCTTAAAAACAGCTCTTATGAATGTTAGAGCTATTGAAGAATTGCATAATAAGGCTTTAGCTTATTTACAAATAATTGTACCAATTCTTGCATCAATTAGAGGAGACATTGATGCCTTAGAGGAAATTGTAGCAAAAAGTTATTGGCCTGTTCCAAGCTATAGTGATTTATTTATTGAGGATTAATTTAATGTATGGCGGATTGTCTTGATGTTTCTTTATTCAATCATTTACCAATCTTAACCAATCTAAACTACATCTCGCATGCGATTATTATTTTCATGTCCGCCATAATAAAAGAAGGAAAGTGTGTAAAAGCACTTTCTTTCTTTTATTTTTCTTTTATTACTTTTCAAAATGTTAAATAAATGATAGAATTAAAGGGTATAAAGAATTAGAGAGGAAATTAAGTTAATATGCGTTATTCAAAAGAAGACATACGAAGAATATGTAAGGAAGAAAATATAAAATATATTCGTATGCAATTTACTGATATGATGGGAATGCTAAAGAATGTAGAAATTCCTATTACAAGATTAGAGGATGCCCTAAATAATGAGGTAATGTTTGATGGTTCTTCAATTGAAGGATTTGTAAGAATTCATGAGGCTGATATGTATTTACATCCTGATTTGGATACATTCCTTGTTTTAAGTTGGGAGGATACATCCTATGGTAAGGTTGCTCGTTTTATTTGTGATGTTTATCGTCCAGGAAAAAATGGTGAGCCTGATGTACCATTTGAGGGAGATCCACGTGGAACTTTAAAGCGAAATCTTGAGCTTATGCGTAAGATGGGTTATAAGAGCTTTAATGTAGGTGTTGAGCCTGAATTCTTCTTATTTAAGCTAGATGAAAAGGGAAATCCAACCCTTGAGTTTAATGATCATGGTGGTTATTTTGATTTATCACCTACTGATAGTGCCGTTGATTGTAGACGTGATATTGTATTAGAGCTAACAAAGATTGGCTTTACTGTTGAGGCATCTCATCATGAGGTATCAACAGGACAGCATGAAATAAATTTTAAATTTAATAATGCCTTAGAGGCTTGTGATAATGTTCAAACATTTAAGCTTGTTGTTAAGAATGTTGCTCGTAGACATGGTCTTCATGCAACCTTTATGCCAAAGCCTGTTGAAGGTATAAATGGTAGTGGTATGCATGTTAATTGTTCACTTGTAACAACAGAGGGTAAGAATGCCTTCTTTGACCCTGATACTAAAAATCAATTGTCACAAACTGCTAATTTATGGATTGATGGTATTTTAGCTCATGCTAAAGGATTTTGTCTAATTACTAATCCAATAGTTAATTCCTATAAGCGTATTGTTCCAGGATATGAAGCTCCTTGCTATATTTCTTGGTCTGACTCAAATCGTTCAACAATGATTCGTATTCCTGCATCTCGTGGAATGAAGACAAGAACTGAGGTTCGTAGTGTTGATGTTGCCGCTAACCCATATCTTGCGGTATCTGCTATTTTAGCTGCTGGATTAGATGGAATAAAGGGTAATTGTAAGAAGACAGCTCCTATTTATGATAATCTATATCATTGTACTGATGAAGAAAGAAAGAATTTAGGTGTTGATACTCTTCCAGCTAATCTAAAGGAAGCAATTGATGAATTTAATAAGGATAATCTTATTAAGGAATCAATGGGCGAGCATATTACTTCTAAAATGATTGAGGCTAAAAATCGTGAATGGGATGAATATCGTAAATATGTAACTAAATGGGAAATTGATCGTTACATAAATAGATATTAGAATAATTAAATTTGGCTGTTTGCTTTTTCGCAAATGGCCTTTTTTTCTTGAAAATTATGTCCTTTTATGTTATGCTTAATGAAGTGAATTTGAGGTTTTTAAAATGAAATTAATTATAGCTGAAAAGCCCTCTCTTGCAAGAAACATAGTTGGCGCTATTGGAAATATGCGCTTTAGAGATGGCTATTATGAAAATAATGAATATTTTGTTACCTATGCCTTTGGTCATCTTTTTTCTTTATGTGATATTGAGGATTATACTGGACCAACTAAAAGTGGAAAATGGTCAATGGAAAATATTCCTTGCTTTCCAGAGGAATTTAAATTCAGTTTAAAAAAAGGGTTAAATAAAGAGGTTGATAGTGGTGTTTTAAAGCAGTTTAAAACTATAGAAGCTTTATGCAATAACCCTAAGGTTGATGAAATTGTTAATGCTGGAGATGCTGATCGTGAGGGTGAAATTATTGTTAGACTATGTATTAGGTATGCTCTTAAGACGAAAAAGAAGCTAACAAGATTATGGCTGCCAGATCAAACTATAGAAACTATTAATGAGGGTTTAAAGGATTTATTAGACGATAATAATTATGATAATCTAGCTAATGAAGGCTTTGCTAGAACCTATATAGATTGGTTATATGGTGTAAATTTAACAAGATATGCTACCCTAAAAACTGGTACTCTTTTAAGAGTAGGCAGAGTAATTGTTCCTATTGTTAAGGCTATTTATGATCGAGATATGGCTATTACTAATTTTGTTAGTGAAAAATATTTTTCCATTTCCTCTAAGGAGCAAACAAAGGGAGAGGATGTTGAATTAAATTCAACTGTTAAATTTAAATACGAAGATCTTAGTAAATGTGATGAAATGTGTCAAAAATATAATGCCTGTAAAGCAATAGTCACCTCTAAAAAGGTTAAAAAGGATACACTTTCTGCAGGCAAGCTTTATTCCTTATCAAAGCTTCAAAATGTTCTTGGTAAAAAATATAAGATGCCGATGGAGGAAAGCTTAAATATTGTTCAAAAACTTTATGAGGCTGGCTATGTTACCTATCCAAGAACTAATAGTGAATATCTTGCAACTGCTGAAAAAGGAAAAATAAAGCAAATCATTGATATTATTGCTAAAATAGGCTATCCTATTAAATTTAAGGATAATAAAACTATTTTTGATGATAGCAAAATTGAATCACATAGTGCTTTAACGCCAACCTACAAAATTCCTAAAAAGGAAAGCTTAAGTGAAATGGAAATGAAGGTTTACCAAACAATTTTTAGAAGATTTGTGGCAGTATTTTGTAGTAATGATTGTATTGTTAATAAATCAGAATTGAAAATTAAGGTTGGAGATTTTGAAGAATTTAACTTAAAGGGTACTATAATGCTAGAGCCAGGCTGGACTAAATATGATGATTATAGCTCTAAGGATAAGGCTTTGCCTAATCTTAATAAGGGTGACGAGGTTAATATTTTGTTTAAGCCTAAGGAAAAGGAAACAACACCTCCTAAGCATTATACGATTGAAACGTTGAATAATTATTTAAAGAATCCATTTAAGGATGATAAAAAGAAAACTGACGATAGCGACGATGATGATTACAAGGCTATGTTTGAGGGCTTAGAGCTAGGAACAGAGGCGACAAGAACGGGTATAATTGATAATGCTAAAAATAGTAATTATATTGCTTTAAAAAAGGATGTATATACTATTTTACCAAATGGAATATATCTAATTGAGCAATTAATGCAAATGGGTATATCTATGGATAAATATAAAACGGCTACTATTGGTCAAGCCTTAAAGAAAGTTTTTCATAATGAAATAGCTGTTATTGATAGTGTTAAGCTTGCTGAAAAGGAAATAAGTGATATCTTTACTAATAAAAATCTACCGATTGAAGAAGAAATTGATACAGGATTATATAAGGATGTTATTGGTAAATGTCCATTATGTAATAATGATGTAGTAAAGGGAAGATACAATTATGGCTGTATGGGCTATAAAAGTGGCTGTAAGTTTAAGATAAATTTTGTAATTTGTAAAAGAATAATTTCTATTAATAATGCTAAAATGCTTTTAAGTACAGGTGAAACCTCTAAAATTAAGGGCTTTGTGTCTAAAAATAATAAGCCATTCGATGCTAAATTAAAGCTTCAGGATGGCCAAATTGTTTTTGATTTTTCATAGATAAGACTATATAAAATTATATTTATATGGTCTTTTTCTTTTGTGTCAATTGAAAATTTTAGACTAAAACGGAAAAAATATTCAATGAGGTGCTGCTATAATGAAAAGAATTTGTAGAGATCTATATTTAAATAAATTAATTAATAAGAGAAAAAAAGGCTTAATTAAAATTATCTCTGGTATTAGAAGATGTGGTAAGTCGTATTTACTTGATCCAATATTTAAAGAATATTTATTAAATGATGGAGTAAAAGAAAATCACATTATAAAATTAGATTTAGATGAAAGAAGAAACAAAAAGTTTTTGGACCCGGATG
This sequence comes from uncultured Mollicutes bacterium, assembly GCA_937905855.1. Lineage (GTDB taxonomy): Bacteria > Bacillota_I > Bacilli_A > Acholeplasmatales > Anaeroplasmataceae > CAKQDS01. The sequence continues at coordinate 3,363 of CALCWU010000072.1, read as the reverse complement.
TTCTTGATGAATATGTTAGAAATTTAATCATTGATGATGAAATGTACTATTTATTATTGGAAGAGGTACAAAAGGTTGATGATTTTGAATCTGTGTTAAATGGATTTCTTCATATTGAAAATTTAGATGTTTATGTTACAGGTAGCAATTCAAAATTTTTATCATCTGATATAATTAGCGAATTTAGAGGTCGTGGAGATGAAATTCGCGTATTTCCGCTATCCTTTAAAGAGTTTTGTTCAGCCTATGATGGTAATATTGATGATGCTTGGAATGAGTACATTACTTATGGTGGAATGCCTAGAATTCTTTCCTTTCATACTGAAAACGAAAAAAGTTTGTATTTGAAGCAGCTATTTGAAAAAACATATATAAGTGATATTGTTGAAAGAAATAATGTTAAGAGAATAGATGTTTTAGATACTATATTAAATATAGTTTCTTCATCAATTGGCTCTTTGACAAATCCAAATAAATTACTAAATACATTTATTAGTAATGGCGTTAAAGATGTGTCAATTAATACAATTACATCATATTTAAAATATCTACAAGATTCATATTTATTAGAAAAATCAGAACGTTATGATATTAAAGGAAAAAGATATATACAAACTCCATTTAAACTATATTATACGGATATAGGCTTAAGAAATTCTAGACTTAATTTTAGGCAACAAGAGGAAACACACATTATGGAAAATATTATATATAATGAACTTTTGAGACGTGGATATAATGTTGATGTTGGATTTGTCCAAATTAGAGAATCAGATGAAAAAAAACAAATAGAAATTGATTTTGTATGTAATCGATTTAATAAAAGATATTATATTCAATCTGCATTATCCTTACCAACTCGAGAAAAAACAGTACAAGAGGAAAGACCACTATTATGTATTTCGGATAATTTCAAAAAAATAATTATAGTTAAGGATAATACAAAAGCATGGTATACAGAAGAAGGAATTTTAATTATTGGTATTAAAGAATTTTTGTTTAATGAGGATAGTTTGGATTTTTAATAATAAGTGATATTTGAAAAATTATGGTTATAAATTAAAAAGAAAAATCTAGTTATTATACTTACAAATAGTATTATAATTAGATTTTTCTTTATTTTTTGTAATAAAAAACGCTTTCATACATAAAAATTGGCACATATGTGTTGACAGTGCCAAAATATATGATATACTATATGTGTAATTGGCAGATGAAATATATGAGTGCCAAAATGAAAGGATGATTAACTATGGAAGAATTTGTTAGACAATTTAATAATATGCTTCAGGAAAGTGAATACGCTAATTTCCCTATTGATGTTCTTGAAGAGGAAAAGGGCTATAAGGTTATAGCTGATCTATCAGGATATTCCAAAGAGAATATAAACATTAGCTATGAGGATGACTCATTAGTAATTACCGCTAAGAGAATGGAGGGTAATAAGGATACTAAGTATATTCTTCGTGAAAGAAATCTTGGAAATAAGAAACGTAGTATCTATTTACCAGATATTAACCCAGAATCAATTAGTGCTAAGTTTGATCAAGGCTTGTTAGTTATTACTATGAATAACAATGAACCTAAGGTTAAAACAATTGCTATTGAATAATTTATAGCTTATAAGTTAATAATATACAAGGAGTGATTTATATGTATTATATGAAGAAGAAAAACAATAATAATAGTTTAAATTTATTTGATGAGATGACAAATATGTTTACTGATACCTTTGGTGGAAGAAATAAGTTTATGAAGACTGATATTGTTATGCATGATGATTCTTACTTATTTACAGTGGATTTACCTGGTGTATCTAAGAAGGATGTTAACATTAGTTTGGAGGATGGTTATCTTGTAGTTAAATATGAGCATAATACAGAATCTGAGAATAATAAGAAATATGTTCAAAGAGAACGTATTCATGAATCAGCAACAAGAAGTTTCTGTGTTGGTGATTTTAAGGAAACTGATATCAAGGCAAAGCTTGATAATGGTGTTTTAACTATCAGTGTTCCTAAGGAGACAAAGCCAGTAGATAATAAAAAGTGCATTTCTATTGAATAATACTATTTGAGACTATGATTAAGTTCATAGTCTTTTTTTTCTTCCTTATTAAGAAAAAGTTATATTTGACATAAATAATGTCAATAATATGAATATAATAGAGCTAGTAATAAGGAAGGATGGTATCATACAATGTTCATGTGTTTGAATTTAGGAAGTATTTATGCTAATTATGAATTTTCATTAAGAGGTATGAATCCAAATAATAAGAAAATTAATATTTATAATAATAATTCACTTATTGATAGCTTTGGAGAAAATGAAGAATTAAATTTAGAGATTAATTTGAAAAGATATAGTACTGCCCTTGCAAATGTTTATCATTTAATAGAGGAGTACATAAATGATAAGGACATTTATTTTTTAGATAGTAAATGCATTTTTATTGATTTAGGTAATTATTCTTCTAATTTAGATGAGTCTTTAAGAATTAGTAAAAGGATTATGGCAAGATTAAATAATCTTTTGAGCTATAAAATGAATTTTGGTTTGGGAGAAAATATTTATTTAGCTAAAATTGCATGTGATATTTTAACTGAAAAATCTGAATATGCTTACTTAAATCAAGAATTATTTATTACTAAGCTATGGTATGAGGATTTAAATAATTTTTGGCAATTTGATTCTAATATTATTGAAAAATTGCATAAACTTAAGGTATATAATATGCATGATGTAGCTTTTTTAGGTAGAGATAAATTAATGATGGAATTTGGACTAATTGGTAGTGATATTTATGATCATGCCTGGGGCGATGATGATATAAAAATTATTAATTTAAAGAAGAATTATTTAAAGAATTCAAATATTTCTATTAAAATGTCTTCGTTTAAAGAAATGAATAATGCAATACTAGAGTTATCAAAGCATTTAATTTCAAGAAAAATAGGAGCCTTAGAAATTAATCTTATTATATTTTATGATAATGGGCTTGCAACCTCAAAATCATTAATATTTAGAGAGCCTATTAATTCTTATTTGTTTTTAAATTATCAATTTAAGCTGCTTGCAAATTATAAGGAACATTTAAGTATTGATAGAATATATATTCAAATTCCTAGAATTAAGGAAATAATTGATAATGATCAAGAGATAGAGCTATTTGAAAATGTAATAAATAATAAGCTGGTTTGGAATAATATTTAAGTTAATTGATTGCTTTAATCATAACAAGTGATATAATTCCAAATCCGACAAATTAAATGTCACAAAGTAGAACAAGAATAAAAAAATAACAAAAAAACAAAGAAAAGTATTGATTTTAGTTTAAAGAAGTGATATCTTTAAATTAAGAAA
>CALCWU010000071.1 GCA_937905855.1 uncultured Mollicutes bacterium | reverse complement strand
TATTCTCATAAATTTCTAACATTATTCATCAATCCTTTCAATCGTAAAATTCTTCAAGGTAAAGTGTTCATTATAAATGTAATCATTTAATAAATAAACATTGTAGGCATGGTCTCCAGCAAATAAAACTGTATAAATAACCTTTAAAACCTCATCAGCAGATGTTGTATACATAATCCAATCTGAAGCCTTTAAAACTCCGTCCTTTAGATGCGAATTTAGATATTTTCCAACCTCAATTTCATTATAAGGAGTTTTAAATTGAGAAATAAAATCAGAAGTAATCTCAAGCCCTTCAAATCTTTCATCATCCAAAAATTGATATTGATTATGAGTATAGTTACCACGTGGAGTATACAATGAATTTTGGTTTAGCATTCTATTTCCCTTAAATTTGAATAAAGGGCTTATTGTATTCATAGCTTTATCAATGTGACCAGCTTTGTTTTGTACCTTGATATACTTTAATATTGAATTGATTTTTCCAATAACATTATCATCCTCAGTTAACAAGAACTTAACCTTACCAATTGTAGAATTAATATATGTCTTATTTTTTTCATCAATCTCATGAATAAAATCATCTAGGGAATTAAAAACATCAATAAGCTCATTTATATCTCTTATAGCACGCTTTTTGGCCTCATCCTCATTACCAAATCTTAATCGATAATCTAAAAGTATAGATTTAAAAATTGCTTCGTTATCTTCATATTCTTCCAATTTTGTAACAATAGTTAAACGATATTTGTTAACATTATCAGAAGTTTTAATTTTTTGATAATTGTTATCAAATAGTTCAGTTTTATAAGCAATTAAATTATTCATTAAATCCTTAATTTCACTATTTTCAACAACTGATGTTATATAATCCTTAAGCCTTGAATCTAATTTTCTTAAAGATCTAATAAGCAGCTTAGTATTAGAATAAATTTGACTCATCAGCATTCCATAATCACCAGGATTAGGATTAGTAACTAATGAATATATTGTATAAATGTATCCTTGATATTCGTTTTGATTAATATAATATGATTGCTCATCGCCATAGTTATCTAACACTACAGGAGAAATTTTCATTAACGCTTCAACAATTGTAATTGCATAATCAGTAAAATTCAAAATTTCCTCATAATCATTTGTAACATCTACATAAATCCATCCGCATTCTTCCATACGTCTTAAAATAAAATTTGCTAAATCACGCTTAGATTCAATTTGATTTTCTTCCTCATCACCTTCAAATTCATTAGAATATGAATCATTAAGTGATTGTAAAAACACAGTTAATTCATCAACAACTGTTTTCTTTTCAATACCTAAAATTGAGCCTGTTTCATATATTTTAAACGCTTCAATTATTGAAGCAACATAAATTTTTTTGTTTTTTGAACTCAATAAAGAGAAAAAATTATCTGGGATAATAGAAAAAATGTCCATCTAAATCTACCCTTCCTGCTACTTTTTTATTCACTTTAAATTATAACAAAATTAATACTATAATTCAACAAAAATTCCTATTAAAAAAAGAAAAAAGACATTTATTCAAAATGTCCCATATCTTTCTTATCATTAAATATTTTTTTCATATCGCTAATTCCCTTAGAAATTAAAAGCACACTTAATAATACTAAAATGATTGCTGCAATTAATATGATTATACATCCTGCTTTAGTCAATAAGCTACTATAAATGTATTCTGAATCAACTAATAAATAAATCATCATAATTATTGCATATAAATTTAATAAAAAAAGAACCGCAATATCGAATATAATTTAATAAAAAAAGAAAAAAGCCAAAAAGTGTAAAAAACACTCCTTTAAATTTCATAAAAAACTAACCTCCAATTATTTTTATTGCAAAATACTAAACATTAAACTTAAATAGCATTACATCGCCATCGCAAACCTTATAATCTCTTCCCTCTTGACGAACAAGTCCTTTTTCCTTAGCTGCCAAAATACTGCCACAAGCAACCAAATCATTGTAATTGACAGTTTCAGCACGAATGAAGCCTCTTTCAAAATCTGAGTGAATTATTCCAGCACATTCTGGAGCAGTCATACCTTTTTTATATGTCCAAGCTCTAACCTCTTTTTCACCTGCTGTAAAATAAGTAGCATAGCCTAATAAATCATAAGTAGCTCTTATTAATGTGTTTAAGCCTTGTTCCTTTATGTTTAAATCCTCTAAAAACATAGCTTTATCCTCGTCATTTAATTCAGAAAGCTCGGCCTCAATTTCTGCACTAATTGGAATTGCTTTACTATTATTATTTAAAGCATATTCTTTAACAAGCTGATAATATTTATTATCATCAGGATTTGCAACATCACTTTCGGCTATATTTGCTACAAACATAATAGGCTTAATAGTTAAAAAGCCATAAGTTTTAACATATTTTTGCTCTTGCTCATCAAAAGTCATAGTTCTAATTGATTTTGAAGCCAATAAGCATTCTCTTATCTTCTTTAAAAGTTCAAATTCAAATGGCGCATCCTCAACCTTTGCTTGAGCCTTTTTTTCAATTTTAGGTAATCTTTTTTCAACTATATCTAAATCGGATAAAATTAATTCCAATTCAATAATTTCAATATCTCTAATTGGATCAACGTTACCCTCAACATGAGTAATATTGGCATCCTCGAAACAACGTACAACCTCAAGTATTGCATCACAATTTCTTATATTAGCTAAAAATTGATTTCCTAAGCCTTCA
>CALCWU010000070.1 GCA_937905855.1 uncultured Mollicutes bacterium | reverse complement strand
ACGATCATCCGCAACTGATCCTGGAATACAGAATGATTGTAAACCAACACCGATTAATTTTGAAGCTTCAGCAGCACTTTTAGCATTTTGTTTTAAAGCAATTGCAGCACCTACAGTGTATGCCCAACAAGCATTTTCAAAACAAATAGGTTGAATTGATTTAACTAAATCATAAACGTTAATTCCATATTTATCGCAAATTTCTTTTGCTTCTTCAATTGAAGCAATTCCATATTCCTTAAGTGTTTTATTAATTTGATCTATTCTTCTTTCATAACTTTCAAATAATGCCATTATAGATACCTCCTATTCTTGACGTGGGTCAATGAATTTAACGCCTTCAGCAAAACGTCCATATTGACCTTTAGCCTTTTCTAATGCTTCTTCAGCAGAAAGACCTTTTTTCATAAAATCAGTAAATTTACCTAAACTTAAATATTGGTAACCAATAATTTCATTATTGCTATCTAATGCTATTTTAGTAATATAACCTTCAGCAAGTTCCAAATATCTTGGTCCTTTTTCTAAAGTTGCATAGCAAGTACCAACTTGGCTTCTTAAACCTTTGCCTAAATCCTCAAGTCCTGCACCAACTGGTAAACCATTTTCACTAAATGCAGATTGTGTACGTCCGTAAACTATTTGTAAGAACAATTCTCTCATTGCTGTATTAATTGCATCACATACTAAGTCAGTATTAACTGCTTCAAGTAAAGTCTTACCAACGATAGCTTCAGATGCCATTGCAGCAGAGTGAGTCATACCAGAGCAACCGATTGTTTCAATCAATGCTTCCATAATGATTCCGCCCTTAACATTTAATGATAATTTACATGCACCTTGTTGAGGAGCACACCAACCAATACCATGTGTAAAACCATTGATGTCTTTAATTTCACGTGAATATGTCCATTTACCTTCTTGAGGAATTGGAGCACAACCATGGCTTGCACCACAAGTTACTTTACACATATTTTTTACTTCATTTGTGTATTCCATTTTTACTTCTCCTTTGATTATTGCAATTTTACGTATATTATTATAGCATATTCACTAGTATTTTTAAAGTTTTTTTTTACAAAATACGTTTTCTTTTTTAATAATTAAAAAATCTGGATATACCAGATTTTCATTCAGCGTAATTTATTGCTTGAGCATTAAACAATTTATAATATAAACTATCTTTATTTTTCATTAAATTCAAGTGAGTATCATATGATTCTACTTTTCCACCATTTAAAACTAATATCTTATCACAAAATACACTTGATGACATTCTGTGTGAAATATATATAGCTGTTTTATTTTTAACTAATTTATTAAAATTCTGATATATATCAGCTTCAGCCAATGGATCTAAAGCACTAGTAGGCTCATCTAATATTACTAAACTAGAATTAGCATACAAAGCTCTAGCAATTGCTATTTTTTGAGCTTCACCACCAGAT
>CALCWU010000069.1 GCA_937905855.1 uncultured Mollicutes bacterium | reverse complement strand
GGTAATTGGAACTATTAAATCATCAATGTATTTAATTTGTGTACAGTCAACCTCTCAGCTTTTGCCTGATTATGAGGCCTGTGGCTATTTCTTTATGAGTCCTAAAAGTCTTATTAAGGAATTTAATAAATATGGCCTTAAAAATATTAGCTACCCAGAAATTATCATCTCCTCAAAGCTTGAAAAAAAAGTAATTGAGGAAGAAATAAATAATGCTCTATCTAAGACAACTCTTGTTTTAGGACGTGATGCCAATGTTAACTATTCAGGACCATCTGGCGAAATTGATGAAGGTAAAACAATGGGTTCAATTATTCCAGTTTTATTTTTAGTTATTGCTATTTTAACAATGGTTACGACAATGCATCGTATTACTAATAATGAAAGAATTCAAATTGGTACCCTAAAGGCTTTAGGATTCAAGGATAGAAGAATTATTTTTCATTATTCAGCATATGGCCTATTTATTGGCGTAATTGGTAGTATAATTGGTATTGCCTTTGGCTTTTTAATTGCCTATTATATAATATTTAGTGACAATATGATGAGTATGTATCTTGATTTGCCAAAATGGTATTGGTCAATGCCTGCATTTTGTTATATTTCCTTAATTCTTTTAAATTTATTCTTGCTATTAACCTGCTTTTTAAGTGTTTATAGTAATTTAAAGGGAATGCCAGTTGAAGCTTTAAGAGGAAAAAATATTGGTAAGGTTAGAAGAGGATTATTAGATAAATGTGCAATTGGTCGTCATTTAGGATTTGCCAATGTTTATAATATTCGTGATTTAAAAAGACATAAATCAAGATCATTTATGACATTATTTGGAGTTGTTGGTTGTATGATTTTACTTGTTGCAGCCTTTGCAATGAAGGAGACCTTTAAAAGCTTTCTAGACACTATTGATAATGATATTTATACCTATAATAGTCAAATAAGTTTATCAGCTAATACGACTAATTCTAAGGCCTTAGAGCTTATGGATTTATATGAAGCCGATAGTAAGGGTAGCTTAAGTATTTCCTTAGATGATGAAGCAATTAGTCTGGATATTTATGATATTAGACATAACAATATCAATATTATGGATAAAAATAATAAGCGAATTGTTATACCAAATGATGGTGCCTTTATTTGTATAAGAGTAGCAGATATGGGCTATAAGGTTGGCGACATGATTACTATTGCTCCTTATGGAACCAATGAAAAATATGAGGTACCTATTAAGGGTATAATTAGAAGCTTTACAGAGAAGAATATCATAATTAATAGCGAATATGCTGAAAAAATTAGCTTAAATTATCAAATTCAAAATCTTTATACAAAAACTAAAGCAAGTGAAATTGCTGAAAATGAATTTATTGATAGTATTCAAACTAAGGAATCAATAATGAAGTCCTTTAATTCAATGACAAATATGATGAATTTATCAATTACAGTTTTAACTATTGCTTCAGTTGTATTAGGAGTAGTAGTGTTGTATAATTTAGGTATGATGAGCTATATCGAACGCTTTAAGGAAATGGCAACATTAAAGGTTGTAGGCTTTAATGATCGAAAAATTGGAAGATTATTAATTAGTCAAAATATGTGGTTAACAATCATTGGTATAATTATTGGACTTCCTTTAGGTCTTCTTACAATAAATGGTGTTGTAAAATCTTTAGCTTCTGAATATGAGCTAAAGGTTAAGACGGGAGCATTAACTTATCTAGTAAGTATTTTATTAACATTCTTTGTATCACTTGTTGTGGCAATGGTAGTTGCAAGAAGAAATAAGAAGATTGATATGGTTTCAGCTTTGAAAGGAATTGATTAAAATGTTAAAATATACACTTAAAATTGATGGAATGAAATGTGGAATGTGTGAGGCTCATGTTTGTGATATTATTAGAAAAAATATTGAAGCTAAAAAGGTTAAAGCCTCTCATAAAAAAAATGAAGCAAGTTTTGTTTTAAATACAGCAGGCGACATATCTAAGGTTATAGAGCAAATTAAGGCTATGGGCTATAATGTTTTAGATGTTAAAACCGAAGAATATAATGAAAGAATTAATAATAGGAATATTAATACCATTTGCTGGGACCACACTTGGCTCAGCGATGGTATTTTTATTAAAGAATAAAATCAAACAAAGCCTCGAAAATAAGCTTATAGCCTTTGCAGCGGGTATAATGTTTGCTGCATCCATTTGGTCATTATTAATTCCTGCCATTAATTTAAGCTCAAACATGAATAAGATGGCATTTATTCCAGCTGCTGTTGGTTTTATGATTGGTATTTTCTTTTTGCTATTTATTGATAGCATAATTCCCCATCTTCATTTGAATGCAACTAAGCCTGAAGGATTAAAAAGTAATTCTAAGAAGACGACAAAGATGCTACTAGCAGTTACAATTCATAATATTCCTGAGGGAATGGCAGTAGGTGTTTTATTTGCTGGAGTTTTAGCAGATAATAGCTTAATAACAATGAGCTCAGCAATTTCTTTAGCTATGGGTATTGCTATTCAAAATTTTCCGGAAGGAGCAATTATTTCTATGCCACTTAAGGGAGAAGGAATGTCAAAGCTTAAATCCTTTATTTTAGGAATGCTATCAGGAATAGTTGAGCCTATTGCTGCTCTAATAACCATTTTATTAATTAATTTTGTTTCACCTATTTTGCCATATATTTTGGCATTTGCTGCTGGAGCAATGATTTATGTCATTGTTGAAGAATTGATTCCAGAGGCCTCTAGTGGTGCTCACAGTAATCTAACAACAATTGCTTTTGCTGTTGGCTTTGTATTAATGATGGTTTTGGATGTTGTTTTCGGATGAAATTTCACATAAATTTCACATAACACTTGATTTTTTGAAAAAAATAATTATAATATATATGTAATTATGGTTACGCTTTCATATAATTATTTTTTAAATAGAGGTGTTATTATGATCTTTGATTCAAATAAGATTTTAAATCTTTTGACTGGAATAGTCGCAGAAATTGATTTAAAGAACAAAATCATTAGAGTAGCATATCAGGATGGTAAAGAAATTTGTAGTAATATGAATGGTGGAGATTTCTTAAATTTAATTTTCACTAAGAATAATGTGAAACGATCTCTTGTATCGCTAGATGAAATTACAAATTGGCTTTTTAATTCTCGTGAGGATGCCATTATGTGCTTCGATTATGAGGATGAGGCTAATGAAAAATCTAGAATAAGAATGAATAAAACTTATGATGCTGAAAATAATATTGCTTTATGCTTAATAAAGAAACTAGATAAAGAATATTTATATTCAATAAATGATCCAATGACTAATTTATATCAAAAGGAGACATTTAGTTCGCTTGTTGCTGATGCATTAGTTAATGCTAAAAATCGACCTTTTTATTTTCTAATAATTGATATTGATGATTTTAAGCGTGTAAATGATCAGCATGGTCATTTATTTGGAGACAAGGTTATTAAGGATATTGCCAATCTATTAAAAACAGAATTTAAAAATGGGTATGTTTGCCGTTATGGTGGCGATGAGTTTAGTGTTTTATCATTTGATAGTGTTGAATATGATGCAGTATGGAAAAAGCTTCATGATGTGTGTGGCAAGGTTCGTAAAATGAAAGAAGAGAAATATCCTAATTGTGATGTATCTATTACTATAGGCTGCTCGAGATTTGGTATTGATGGTGAAGAGTATACAGAATTATTCTTGAAAGCTGATAAGGCCTTATATCGTGGTAAATCAAAGGGTAAAAATTGCTTCATTATTTATAATGAGGAGCTTCACAAAAATATAAGTGTTAATTATACAGTAGATGAAAGATCTTATTTGAATAATACAACAATTTGCTTACAATTGTTTGTTGATTTGTATGATGTTTTATCTAGAAAATATCGCTTTGAAACCACTCTAAGTAAGATAACAGAAATTTTTGGTCGTTTCTTTATTGTTGATAGAGCTTTGATATTCTTAAGAAATGATAGTGATGAATATGATTTGGCTGCTTCCTATGTTAATCCAACCATTGAGCATTGTTCACTAAATTATGTAGAGAAAAAGATGACTAATCTATCAATGTGGGATGAGCATATTGTAAATGATAATTGTCAAATGTCATATGTAGGTAATATTGAAAATATTAATCCAAAATTATATGAATATCTTTTAAAACAAAATATTATTTCTGTTTATTTAGTTCCTTTGAAGAAGGATCGTAAGGTAGTAGGCTATCTAAGACTTGATACCTGCAAGGATAAGCGTAAATGGACAATAAAAGAAGGAGAAATCATTACTCAGGCTGCCAAGATGGTTGGTATATTTATTGCTAGAGCCTTAACAAAATAGTTATATTAATCCTACAGAATTTCTGTAGGATTTTATTTATTGGCTTGTGTAATGTTTGAACTTATGTTAAAATTACAAAAGGTGATGAAAAATGCGTTTTTATGGATTAATCCATGGTGTAGATTTAAATAATAAGCTAATTAGCATTAAAAGATTTAATAAATTATATTTTTTCTATTTTCAAAATAGCTTAATGCATTTAAAAGATATCTTTATCAAGGTATATTTATTGATTTTTCCTATGATGAAAATAAATTAGCCTTTAAAAGCTATTGTGAGGCCTATTTGATTACAGATGTTTATGAGGTTTCTAGAAAAAATAGTCTAGCAAATGCTATTTTTTATAATAAAAACACAATTAATAAGTCTTTAAAGGAGATATTAAATTCATTAAATAATATTTTATTTTTAGATTTAGAAATGACCATGCCTGAATATCATCAAAGCGGTCATTATTCTTCAGAGATAATTCAAGCAGGATTTTATTTAACAGATTCAGATTTTAATAGAATTTATGAAAACACCTACTATATATCTCCTAAAAAATCTAAAAAACTTAGTCAAAGAACTATTGATTTTTTAAAAATATCTCAGGATAAATTTAGTGATGAATGTATAAAATATAAGGAATTTTATAATGTTTTTAAGGGAATATTAGAAAAATATCAGCCAACAATAATTGTTTATGGCAAAAATGATATGATAGCCTTAGATAATTCATATGTTTTAAATAATTTACCATCTTTAAAAGAAGAATGTAGATTTATTAATTTAAATTCAATTTTAAAACAATTTTATTCACTTAAAAGTGATCCGGGTCTATTTAAGCTATATGAATATTTTTATAATACTGATGAAACTCAGCTTCATGATGCCCTAGATGATGCTTATGTTACATATTTAGTTTTTAGGGCCTTCCTAGAAAATATTAATAATGGTAAAAAATTGCCAAAGGAGTTATTTTCATGATAAAAGACCAACTTGAAAAAATTGGCATAAATAATAATGATACATTGATGATTCATTCATCCTTAAAGGCCTTAGGTATAGATGGAAGAGACTTCATTGATGAGCTATGTGCTTATCTAAATGATGGTCTTTTAATCTTTCCAACTCATACCTGGGGAATAATAAAAGAGGATAATCAAGTTTTCGATGTAGATGGGACACCATCTAATGTGGGAATGCTTACCAACATCGCTTTAAACGATAGAAGATTTAAAAGAAGTCTTCATCCAACGCATTCAGTTTGTGCTTATGGTAAAAATAAAGATAAATATTTAGCTTGTGATTTAAATGCTAAAACACCGGTATCCCCTAAGGGCTGCTTTGGGGTTTTAAAGGATTTAAGGGCTAAAATTTTATTTATAGGTGCCCCATTATCCAAAAATACCTTTGTTCATAGTATTGAAGAAGCATATAATGTTCCCAATCGTTTTACAGAGCATATCTACCATTTTATAACCAAAAATGGTGATGAAAAGCTTGATTATTATATGCCAAGGCATTTTAATAAGGATTGTCCTCACATTTCTGATAATTATGAAAAGTTATTACCATATATGCTTAAATATGGTATTGCAGGTGAAGGAACAATTGGCTATGCCAAAAGCTATCTAGTCGATGCTTTTTATTGTTATAAGCTAGTTTCTCATATTTTAATAAGAGATATTCATGCCTTTGATGATCAAAGGGATATCGCAAAATATTTAAACGATTTTAAAAAAGAAGAATAATATCTTCTTTTTTTCATATATTTTTTTAGGTGATTGATATGTATGGATTAATAGATTCAGGGCTTGGAGCAATTGGTGTAGCCAAGGAATATAAACTTGAAAATTTTATCATTATTATGGATAAATCTTTTTTTCCTTATGGCAAAAAAACAAAATTTTTTTTATTATGTAGAAGCGTTTATTTATGTGAATATTTATTTAATTATTGTGATAGTATTTTGCTTGCTTGTAATACCTTATCAATAATCGTTTTACCTTTTTTAAAGCTTAGATATAAGGACAAAATAAGAGGTATTATTGATAATTTATTAGTTTATAGCAATAAGGATACCGTTTTTTTAGGAACTAGTAATACAATTAAATATTTAAATGAAAGATATTATCCTTATCCTTGCTTGGAATGTGATGAGCTAATAAGAAAAATTGAAAAAAAAGAGGAGGATACAGCAATCTGTATCCAAAATATCGATAATATTATCCCTAAGGGCTGTACTATTTTATTAGGCTGTACCCATTTTTTAAATATAAGGGATAAATTTAATCATCATACACTTGTTCCTAAAAATCCTTTTATACTTCCATAAAAATTGGAATTACAATAGGACTACGATCAGTTTTTTCATAAATTAATGAGCTTAGCTTTTCAATTAAGCCTTGTTTTAAAGAAGAAACAGAAACATTTTTATTTTTCTTAAATTCTGACATAATATAGCCTTTTGAATAATCAACAAAATATTTAGTAAGTGCTTCTGAATCCTTCATATAAATGAAGCCACGAGATACAACCTGAGGCTCGATAGGAATGATTTTCTTTTTCATATCAATTGTAACTATTAATGAGAATAATCCTTCCTCAGATAATATCTTTCTTTCCTTGATAATAGAAGAAGAAATATCACCTATACCATTACCATCGATATATACCTCACCGCTTGGAACAGTTCCATTTAAGCGTGCACCCTTTTCATCAAAGGTAATGACATCACCATTATTAACAACAAAGGTATTTTCACGCTTAACTCCACACTCAATAGCAAGCTCTGCATGGGCCTTTTGCATTTTATATTCACCATGAACAGGAATAAAATATTTTGGCTTTAAAAGCGCTTGAAGGAATTTCAATTCACCTTGAGAAGCGTGACCTGATGTATGAGTATCGGTTAATGGCGAATGGGTAATTACATTAGCACCATTTTTAAACAATAGATTGATAGTTTTATTAACACCTTCTTGATTTCCAGGAATAGGAGATGAAGAGAAGATGATAGTATCACCAGGAATAAGCTTTATTTGACGATGGGTACCATTGGCAATACGGCTTAAGGCTGCAAGTGGCTCGCCTTGTGAACCTGTACAAAGAAGACAAATTTGCTCTGGCGGATAATTAGATATTTCACTTGCCTCAACAATTGTTCCCTTCGGACATTTAATATAGCCTATTTGCTGACCAACCTCAATAGTTTTTTCCATTGAACGACCAAATACGGCTAAATGTCTATTTGTAGCAAGACAAGCTTCAATTATTTGTTGAATACGGTAAATGTTAGAAGCAAATGTCGCAACGATAGCACGATGCTCAATTCTTTTAAATAGCTCCTTTAATGAGCCACCAACCTTACTTTCAGAAATTGTAAAGCCTTCAACTAAAGCGTTAGTAGAATCAGCTAAAACTGCTAAAACACCTTCACTGCCAAATTTAGCAAGCTTATCATATTCAGCTGCAGGTCCAACTGGTGTTAAATCAATTTTAAAGTCTCCAGTATGAATAATTACACCTAAATCAGTCTTAAAGACAATAGCAAACGAATCAGGTATTGAGTGGTTTAAACGTATAAATGAAACCTCAACACCCTTAAATTGATATTTAAAATGAGCTTTAAATTCAACAATTGGAACAGGAGTTGAAAGAGGAGTTTCCTCAAGCTTTGCTTCAATTAAATCAACTGCTATACCACATGCATAAATTTTAGGAATTTTTACCTGACGTAATAAAAAGGGAATACCACCAATATGATCCTCATGACCATGAGTAATAAATAATCCAACTATTTTTTCTTGATTTTCTATTAAATAAGAAAAATCAGGGATTACATAATCGATTCCTAGTAAATGCTCATCAGGGAATAAAATTCCACAATCAACTATAAAAATTTGATCATTATATTCAAAACAATAAATGTTTTTTCCAACTTCGCCTAAACCGCCTAAAGCATAAAAAGAAAAAGCGGACTTACTTTTTTTTGTATCTTTCAAAAGATATGCCTCCTTATTGATTTCAATCGAAAAATCACACTTTATTATACAATAATTATTTGTAAATATCTAGTGTATCATAACAAAATATTAAAAAAAGTGAAAATAAGTGTTAAATAGAAAAAAAATATGGTATAATCTATACTATGTTGAAAGGATTATGGTGAGATTTTTATGAGAGCAAGTAAAATGCTTTTAGCTACACTTAAGGAAGCACCACAGGAGGCTAAGATTGCATCACATGCCTTACTTA
>CALCWU010000068.1 GCA_937905855.1 uncultured Mollicutes bacterium | reverse complement strand
CTTATTTTGTCCTCTTCTTTCTTTATAAATCCAGTGAGCAGCGACACCATATTCAGCAACTTTATCCATCTCATAAGTACGAATTTGAATTTCGTATATCTTACCACTGCTACCTACAACCGTAGTATGAAGACTTTGATATAGATTTGGTTTTGGTGTAGCTATATAGTCTTTAAACCTTCTAGGAATAGGATTCCATTCACCATGAACAATACCTAAGACATGGTAACAATCTTCGATAGTTGGGACAAGAACTCTAAGAGCCATTAAATCATAAATTTCATCAAATTGAAGATTTTTTGTTTCCATTTTCTTATGAACACTATAAATATTTTTAATTCGGCCTTTAATGGAAAAATCTTTAATATGATTTTCATTCATAACATTAGTTAATATATCTTTCATTTTTTGAATATCTTCTTCACGAGCTTGCTTTTGATCAAAAATCATTTTTTCCATCTCAGCATATTCTTCAGGTTCAAGATATTTGAAAGAAATATCCTCAAGTTCAGACTTGATTTTATACATACCTAAGCGATGTGCTAAAGGAGCATATAAATCTAGTGTTTCTTTAGCAATCTTTTTTTGCTTTTCTGGAGATTGAAATTCTAGTGTTCGCATATTATGAACTCTATCAACAAGTTTTACTAAAATAACACGAATATCTTTTGCCATTGCAAACAATATTTTTTGATGCGTTTTAGCTAAAACTTTTTCTTGAGTCATATATTTCAATTTACTAATTTTTGTTACACCATCTACGATACTTGTGATATCTTTACCAAATTTTGCTTCTAATTGTTCTTTTGTTATATCAGTATCTTCTAAAACATCATGTAACAAACCAGCTGCGATTGTTGAAGGACCACCATGAATCTCTGCTAGCATGTATGCAACTTCAAGAGGGTGTTGAATATATGGATCGCCTGATTTTCTAAATTGACCATCATGTTGCTTTTTAGCTACTTCATAAGCTTCTCTTATTATGTTAAGATTATCTTCTTTTTTAAGATACACACTAGCTTTAGCTATGACATCATCAATAGTAACTTTACTTTCCATATTAACCTCCTCTCGATAAAATTAACTAATTATCATTTTAATATTTAATCAATGTTTTCATCTTATAATCTTTTAATAATTCTCTACCCTTTAAATCAACAAGTTCAATTAAAAATCCTAAACCAACTACTTTACCACCTAAGCTTTCTACTAAATCAATTGTAGCTTTAACAGTTCCACCAGTGGCTAATAAGTCATCAATAATTAATACTTTTTGTCCAGGTTTAATAGCATCTTTATGCATACATAAAGTATTTTTTCCATATTCAAGCGCATATGAAACACTAATTGTCTCACGTGGTAACTTATTAGGTTTTCTAATTGGAATAAATCCAATTCCTAAATCATAAGCTATTGGACAACCAAAAATAAATCCTCTTGATTCAGGACCAACAATAACTTCAGCACCTACTTCTTTGGCAAATTCTTTCAATTCAGAGCAAGCACTTCTAAAAGCTTCACCATTTGACATAAGTGGTGTAATATCTCTAAATAGAATTCCTTCAATAGGGAAATCTTTAACATCGGCAATAAAATCTTTGTAATTCATAACTTACACCTCTTCTTTCTTAACATAGTGAATTATATCACAAAACAAATAATTTGTTAATAATTTTATTAATTTATTTCATATTTATTATTACAATAAACATATTGTTTAATATGAAAAAAAATATATTTAAACTAAAAAATTCCCTAGTTAGGAATACAATTATTTTGATTATTTGTAGTCTACTTGTTAAAGGACTAAGTTTATTTAACAGAATTGTCCTTACTAGACTACTTGGAAATGATGGAATATCATTATACATAATTGCCCTTCCATCAGTAATGTTATTTATGAGTATAGCTGGGTTTTCTTTAAACATTGCCTTAGCTAAAATAGTTTCTGAAAATCTTATCACTAGAAAATATAGTAATAAAACTATTTTAAAAAAATCATTATTTATTGGAATTACCTCTTCGCTTGTGGCAACAATAATATTATTATTAATTATTAAACCATTAACAAGTGAATGGTTAAAACAAGAAAATACATTTTACCCAATAATATCTATTATCATATTTTTACCTTTTATAGTATGTAATAACATTATGAGAGGATATTACAATGGTATAAATAAAGTTAATATCAGTGCATATGCTAATGTTATTGAACAAGTAGCCAGAATAGCATTTTCAACTTTGATTTTAATCTTATTATCAAAATATGGAATTGTTTTTTCTGTAACAATGGCAATATTTTCTATGGGTATTGGAGAAATAATTTCTTTAATATATGAAATAGTTTTATTGAAAAAAAACATTATCCATGTTAAAGGTAAAAGTTCTCCAACAAAAGAAATCTTATCAATAGCCTTTCCAACAACCGCTTCTAGATTAATAACTAGTTTTACTACTTTTCTTGAACCAATCATATTTACTTTAGCATTAACTCTAGCAGGTTATTCAAAAAATAATATTATATATAAATATAGTGAAGTCAATGCCTATGCAATTCCTTTAATCACAATGTTTTCCTTTGTTTCTACATCCATAGCTACAAGCATAATTCCAAGCATTTCTCAAAATTATGCAGATAAAAAATATGATACAGTTAGAAACTTAATAGAAAAATCACTATTATTTTCAATTTTACCTGGGATAATAATAACTTCTATTTTATTTAATTTTAGTGAAGAATACATGCAATTAATATTTGGCACTAATATTGGTAGCAACTATGTAAAATTATTTATATTCCCATTTTTACTTTTTTATATTGAACCACCTATAATATCAATTTTACAAGCCATAGGAAAATCTAAACAACTTTTTATTTTTTCTATTATTTCTAATATTACTAAACTTACATTAATTTTTTCATTGACGTTTATTAATAAAATCTTTTATCATAGTTTAATTATCGCTATGGTATTAAATTCTGTTTTAGTAACATTAACGACACTATTTTATCTAAAAAATATTATTAATCTAAAATTCAAATCACAAAAATTAATTAGTATAATAATTTTAATAATATTAATATTAAC
>CALCWU010000067.1 GCA_937905855.1 uncultured Mollicutes bacterium | reverse complement strand
CATCTATTACGGGTGAGGCATTACCAAAAGAGAAAGGGTTAGATGATTTAATATATGCGGGAACCATTTTAGAATCTGGTAATGTTGAAATGAAATGTAGTAGGGCTGGTGAGGATACAACATTTGGAAAAATTATTACTCTTGTAGAGGAGGCAACAGATGCTAAATCACCTCTTGACCGAGCAATTGATCGTTTTGCAAAATATTACACTCCGTGTGTTATCTTAATAGCGTTACTTACCTTGATATTTATTAGAATCTTTAAGGGCTATTATGATATTGATACGTCAATAACAGTATTGGTGCTTGCTTGTCCAGGTGCTTTAGTAATTGGCTCACCAATTGCCAGTGTGGCGGGAATTGGTCGAGGTGCAAGGGATCATATTATTTTAAAGGGTGGTGATTCTTTGCATGAATTTAGTAAGGCAACTACCTTTGTTTTTGATAAAACAGGAACCTTAACTAAAGGTGAAGCTACTATCTTAAATTATAAATATTTTGGTGATGATTTTAATAGTGATTTGAGCTTAATTGCCTCTATGGAAGCTAAAAGCCTACATCCTCTTGGTAAAGCTATTATTATGCTAGCTCAAAAAAAAGATTTAAAGCTAAATAATGAGATAATAATTGATACAATTAAGGGAAAAGGAATCAAAACAATGCTATTTGATTCAAATTATCTTGTTGGTAATTTAGCTTTTTTAAAGGAAAATGATGTTATATTTACAAAAGCTCAAATGGAAATTATTAGTGAATATTTGAAATCTGGTTCCTCAATAATTTTAGCTAGTAAAAATAATGAGCCATTATTTATTTTTGAAATTGGTGATGAAATTAAGGATGATGCTATAAAAATGCTTAATTCCTTAAGAAAAAGTGGTGCAAAGAGATTTATTATGCTAACAGGTGATAATTATGAATCAGCTAAATATGTAGCTGATAAAATTGGTATTAAGGAATTTTATGCAAATCTTTTACCTGAGGATAAGCTTAATATGATTAAAAAGCTTAAGGATAGTGGAGAAAATGTCACCTTTGTTGGTGATGGTATAAATGATACGCCATCATTAGCTTTGGCAAATACGGCAGTTGCAATGGGAAGTGGTACTGATATTGCAATTGAAACCTCAGCAGTTGTTTTAATGCGATCATCACTTAGTGATTTAGCCTATAGCTATAAGCTATCTAAAAAAATTGTTTTAGTTTCTTATGAAAATGTTTTGATTGCCCTATTAACAGTTGTTTTATTATTAATAGGCTTATTTATGAATTTTATTCATATGAGTATTGGTATGCTTATTCATGAGGGTTCAATATTTATTGTTATTTTAAATGCAATGCGCATATTGTTATGGAGGAAAAAATGAAAAATATTGTTATAGAACTCGATGGACTTGTTTGTCCTATGTGTAGTTCAAACATTGAAAATGGTTTAAAAAAGCAAAAAGGAATTCAAAGTGTTAATATTTCCTATAATAATTCAAAGGCTAAAATCAGCTTTAATGAAGAGGAAATCACTATTGATGAAATAAAGGATATCATAGAGGATTTAGGCTATGATGTTTTAAATATAAAATAACGGAGTGAAAATAATGAATGATAATTTAAAATTTGCGATTGAAGAGCTTGATTATTTAATGAAAAGAGTAGCACGTGTTCATGGTCATGAGCATCCTGAGCTTATTGAAATTAGTGATGAATATGATGAATTTAAAGCTAATTTATTAAATAATAAGGATTTAGCATTAAAAATGCTAAATAGCTTTAAAACAAAAACTAATGATTTTACTTTGCCAGCTGATGCTTGCCAGGCTTATGAAAGAGTGTTTAAGGCATTTAAAATTATTGAAAATGAATTGGAATAAAGATAGTAGAGCCACAAAATAATGTGGCTTTTTTTTTACTAAAAAAGAAAGGATGAAAACATGAAATACAAAGAGTGGATTGAAATTTGGCTTTATAATTACATAAAGCCTACTAATAAAACTAGGACCTTTGAAAATTACAAACAAATGATTGATAATCATATAATTACTAAAATTGGTGATTTTGAAATTATGGAAATTACACCATTAATATTACAAAACTATTTAACGGAATTATTACAAATTGGTAATAAATTAAATGGAAGGGGATTATCAGCAAGTACAGTTAATCTGATTATTACAATTATTCAAAATTCTCTTAAAACGGCATTTATGATTGGCATTATAAAAGAATATACAGCCAATAGAATAAAGCGTCCTAAGCTAAAGCAAGCTAGTGTTAGCTGTTTTAATATGCTAGAGCAAAGAAAAATTGAACAAGCTATTTTTTCTGACAAGCGTGATAAAATGTTTGGAATTGTATTATGTTTATATACTGGATTAAGAATTGGGGAATTGCTTGCTCTTACATGGGATGATATAAATTTAATATCAGGATCTATAAGTGTAAATAAAACCTGTTATGATGGCAAAAATAATAATCGCTTAATTTTTGAACCAAAGACAGAATCATCAAAAAGAATTATTCCAATTCCAAAGCAATTAATCCCAATTTTAAAATCTAAAAAACAAAAGCATAAAATTAAATATGTTATTGAAGAAAATGGAAAAATGATAACAATAAGATCATATCAACGTAGCTTCGCATTATTATTAAAAAAATTGAATATTTCTCATAAAGGATTTCATTCATTAAGACACACATTTGCAACAAGAGCATTAGAAAGTGGAATGGATGTAAAAACACTTTCGGAAATACTTGGACATAAAAACGCTACTATTACATTAAATAGATATGTTCATTCACTTATGGAGCATAAGCAAGAAATGATGAATAGGCTTGGAAAAATGTTAAATAAAAATGTCGCCTAATACCATATTAGACGACATCAATATATCATTATTATAATTAAAACGTGAATAAATGTCAACATTTACAAAGTTTCAAATAGAAATAAAATATAAAAATTATTATGATCAAGATAAATCGACGATTTTTATGTTAATTTGTTCATATAATATGGTATTAGATGAACATACAATACATTGTATGAGGAGGTTAAGTAGATGAAAAGGTTCTTAAAGATTATTTCTTGTTTGACAATGTTAATATTTATGTTAATAAATATTTCAGCTTGTGAGAAAAAATTAAATTATGTAACCTTATATGCTGATGGTGAAAAATATGATGAGGATTCGGTGATTATAGGTAAAGAATTTTCTTTGGGCGTAGCCAAAAAGGTAGGATATACTTTTTTAGGCTGGTATTCAGCAGAAGTTGGGGGAAATGCCTATACTGATAGTGAAGGTAGCAGTAATGGTATGCCTTGGAAAAAGGAATATCCTTTAGTAGCCTATGCACATTTTGAAGCAAATACCTATAAAATTGTTTTTGATTATCAAAACGCCACATCACAAAATACGATTAGAGATGTTTCGGTTGTCTATGATCAAAAAATCAGTTCAAGATTTCCTGTTCCTATAAAAAATGGCTATTCCTTTGCAGGATGGTTTACTGATAAAAATACTCAAATCACTGATTCTAATGGTAATTTTTTAACTGATACAGACATTTATTCTAATAAAAAATATCCTTTATCAGATGATGGAACAAGGCTTTATGCTCATTGGTCAGAAAAAAAGGTTACATTTAATTTTATAACAGATGGAGGTTCTGTTAATAATATTTCTTATTCTGTTGGCGAAACTATTAATAGTCTTCCTTCATCAGTTAAGGATAATTATTGTTTTGAGGGTTGGTATTTTGATTCTACTTTACTTAATCCTATAGTTTTTCCTTATACTATTACGGAGAATTTAGGAGAAACTATCTTTTTATATTCAAAATTTAAAGAAGGATCAAATAATGTTCTTGAGTTTTCCTCTATTGCTTCAACAAATGATAAGGAATATGAGGTATCATATTTTGGTACTGATAAGGAAATAATAATACCAGATAGCTATTATGGTAAAAATGTAACGAGAATAAAAAAAATAAGCTCTAATACAATTGAAAAAATTTTACTTCCTCAGTCAATAAAGGAATTAGGAACTGGTGCTTTTGAAAATTGTTTAAAATTAGAAGAAGTTAATATTCCAAATGGAGTAAAAAGTCTACCAGAAAATGTATTTAGTGGTGATAGTAGCCTTGAGGCTATAGCTTTTCCTTTAGGGCTTGAAACAATAGGAAAAAATGCTTTTGAAAATTGCTCTAGTATCAATAAAATAATTATTACTAAAAGTATTAAAAATATTGGAGCTGGTGCCTTTAAAAATATGGATTCTTTAGAGGAGTTTGAGGTTGATGTAGAAAATGAAAAATATTTAACTAAGGCTGGAGTTTTATATTATAAAATTGGTAACTCAACTTATTTAATACAATATCCTACTAAAAAGAGTGGTGATACATATCAAATTGATGAATCTACTGTTAAGATTTCAGAATGTGCCTTTAGTGGAACAAAAATTAATTCAATTGTAATAGGTGGAAAAATATCATCAATAGAGGCTAGAGCCTTTGAAAATTGTAAAAAGCTAGTTAATGTTACTATAAATAGTAGTGCTAATAGCTTTAGTATTGGGGCAAAGGCCTTTAGTGGTAGTAAAAATTTAAGGGCAATGAAGATTGAGTTAGATAAGGCACCTACAATTGCAAGTGATAGCTTTTTAAATGTTTCAGATTCTTTTTCTGTATATGTCACAAGTAAAATGATTAGAAGCTTTCAAACGTCAACAAATTGGCGCCAAATAGCTGATAGGATTTATTCTATTGGTTTAATTTTTGGTGATTATGCCTTAGAAGAATATAATGATGGTTATGCTATTAAGCAATATTTTGGTACTGATAAGGATGTTACAATACCAGAAATAATTAATGCTAAAAAGATTATTAAAGTTTCTGAAAATGCCTTTTCATTTTCTGATATAGAAAAAGTAACTATTAGTAAAAATGTAACAGAAATTAGTGATAGGGCCTTTTATAATTGTGATAAGCTAGCTTCTATTATATTAGAGTGTATGCCACCAAGTCTAGGTGAAGATGTATTTGTTGGTATAGCTGATGATTTTACTATTTATATCAAAAATACAGCTGAAGTATTAGATCAATATAAAATTGCTGATAAATGGTCTATGTATGCTGATAAAATTTGGAGTTATCAATAATTAATAATCTTGTTACTAGAATCAAGATATAAAAAATCTAGAATAGTAGTTATATAGGAGAAAAATCTTATATTGCTATTATGTGAGGATGAGGTAATATGAAGAAAAAGTATTTTTTAATTGTTATTTTATTTATCTTTAGTGTTTTCTATGGTGGACTATTAGTTGCTTGCAATAGAGGAACATCAGGAGCTAAGAGTATAACAAATCTAACCTATAATGGTGAGACAATAACCTGGAGTAGTGTTAAAAATGCTAAGAATTATAAACTTAAAATTGATGAAGGCTCTGAATTTATTGTGAGCCAAGCAGAAGGAATGGTATCTTATAGATATGATTCTAAAGGTGCGGATTTTGATTTTTCTATTGAGGCAGTAATTAAAGATGGAAGTGATAAAAATCCTACCTATTCTCTGCGCTTTACTAATATCGGACAGGTTCTTAATTTAAAAATTGAGAATGGTTTATTAACATGGGATGTTCTAGATTCTGCTGAAAAATATGCTGTTATGTATAATGGTAATATTGTTTCTGAAAATGTAGGAACAAATAGCTATAAAACAGAAGAAGGATCTTTTTCATACAAGGTAAGAGCTTTAAAGGGTCAAGCTGAAAGCACAGATGGCAACGTTCCTTATTATTCAATTTGGAGTGAACCAATAAGTGGTTCTATTTTGGGTGCTCCAAAGAATTTAATGTATGATTCTGAAAACTTCACTTGGGAAAAGGTTAATGATGCTTCCTCATATGTTTTAAAAATTGGTAATGAGGAATTTAAAACAACTACAAATAAATATGCATATGCAGCAGGAAATCAAGATTTTGAGGTTTCTGTTAGAACTATTGGTGATGTGAATAAGCAAATATATGATTCAGCTTATTCAGAGGCTAAAACATATAAATATATTGCGCCAATTGAGGGACTAAATGTTGTTGATGGTAAGCTTGTATGGACAGCTTCTTTGAATGCTGTTAGATATAAGATAAAAATAAATGGCATTGTTAATAATGAAGAATTAACAACAAATGAATATGCTTCTTTAGCAAGTGGTAATAGCTATCGTATTCAAATTTTACCAATAGGTGATAGTGATTTCTATTTTTCTCATTGGTCAAATGAAATAACTATAAATATTTTAAGAAGTCCAGTTGTAAGCTTTGGTGATGGAGTAATTCGCTGGAATCAGGTTACTGGCTGTGCTGGCTATGAGTTAAAAATCACTAAGGATGATAATGTTGTTCATACAACATCTGTTGGTAGTGAAACATTTGTATACAATTATGATTTTGCTGATGCTGGCGATTATCTTGTTTATGTAAAGGCTACATCTCTTGGTGAGGGTGGAATTTATGAATCAAAGTATAGCAATGCTTATTCTGTTAAGAGATTAGCAACACCAACAAATCATAAGTTGACTAATAGACCTTTGGAGCAAAATCAAATATCAGTTTCATTTAATGCATGTGTTGGAGCATCAAGCTATGCCCTACTTGCTGATGATGTAGAAATAGCTACAACAGTAAAGGAAACAACATTCTTTGTTGATTTATCAAAAATGACAAATAAGACAATAGAATCTGTAGTTAACTTTAAAATTGTTGCTCGTGGCATAGTAACTGCCTCAGGTGCAGTATTAGATAGCAATGTTCCTCTTGAATTTAATGCGACTAAATTAGCAACACCACAAAATTTAATTATTAATGGTAATCAATTAATCTGGGATCAAGTAAATCATACTAGTAAATATGTTCTTACTATAGATGGAAAAAGAACAGAGGTTACTTCAACTTCATTTACATTAACTGATATGTCTAGCGGTAGCCATACAATCAATGTTCAAGCAATGGGTAATGGTGAGGATGTAATTACAGGAAGCTTTTCAAATACTTTAAATGTTAAGAAGCTTGCAACACCTATTAATTTAGTAATAAAAAATGGTAATTTAACCTGGGAAATGGTACCTAGTGCCACAGCTTATAAGGTAATACTTGGAACTGAGTCATATAATACGGATGTAAATGTCTTTGCTTTACTTGGCTATTCAAGTAGTATAATTGAAGGAATGGGTACGCAAATAAGTGTATATGCTATTGGTAATGGTAGTGATATTATTGATTCAGATGTATCAGCTACTAAAACTATTAGTAAATATGCAAGACCAACTAATGTTAAGGTATCTGGCGATAATTTAGTATGGAATCCTTCAGCTGTTAATAGCATTAATTGTAATAGTTATAAGCTATTTATAAGTAAGGATGGCGTAGATCAAGGTGAGGTTCAAATTACGGGTAGCTCTTATGCAATTAGTAATTTTGAGGCTGGAAATTATACAGTTAAGGTTGTTGCCTTAGGTGATTATGTTTCTACTGTTGATTCTCCAGAATCTAATGAATTTAGTTTTACAAAGCTTAACAAAGTTGAAAATTTAGTAAAGACTGAAGGCAAATATAGCTGGGATATAGTAATTGGTGCCGTTGGCTATGAAATTAAGCTTAGCAAGGATGCTTTATGGACATCAATTTCAACAAATGAGTATACACCAGTATTTACAACTGAGGGTGAATTTGAAGTTAGTATTAGAGCAATAGGTAACAATAATGATATTATTAGCTCTGATATCTATTCATTTAAGCAAAGGGTATCTAGAATAACTCAACCTGTTATGCAGGATGAATTAACAAATAAGAATGCATTTAAGGTTGAAAAGAATGGTAATACAATAACTGTTACTATTAAAAAGCAGGATGATGCAACTGGCTATAAGTGTTTAATTGGGGGAATTGAAAGAACTAATGTAGTAGCTGAAACAGCAGAGACAATAACCTATGAATTTACTATGACAACTGTTGGTGCTATGTATAATGTTCAGGTACAAATATTAGGAAATACATTCAATTCTTCAGGTGTTTATGTTATGAATTCTAACCCATCAACTGAAGTAACTATAACATATTAAGAGGTTAAAATGGAAATTATCACAAATTTCCTGACGCAAATTGTTTTTTCGGTGGGAGTAATCGTAATTTTCGGATTATTGATTGCTCTTTGCCGAAAAGCTTTTTGTAATATTTCAGGTGAAAAGGGAACGAAGATACTATTAATAACAGGAATAATTGGAACACCAATTCATGAACTAAGTCATGCACTTATGTGCTTACTTTTTGGTCATAAGATTACGGAGATTAAATTATATCAGCCAAATAATGAGGATAATACCTTAGGCTATGTCAAGCATTCATATAATCCTAAAAATCTTTATCAACAAATCGGAAACTTCTTTATAGGAATTGCACCTATTTTAGGAGGAAGTGCCGTAATTTCATTATTAATGTTTTTATGTACTCCTAGTTTATTTACTGATGTTTTTAATGAACTACAGTTTATGGAATTAATATCCTTTGATTTACTTGATATGTCTACCTATGAGGCTATATTTGGTTTATTTTGGGATATTTTTAGTGATATATTTGATTTTACAAATATGGGCGATCCATTATGGTGGTTATTTATAGTTTTGGCAATTATGATTGCTAGTCATATGGAATTAAGCGTTGCAGATATAAAGGGTGGTTTAAAGGGTTTTATATTTATAGCTATAATTCTTTTAATTACGAATATAATTATGTATTTTGTATCTATTACGGTTTTAGAAAAAGTAACTGCTGTAATGGTTTCATTTGCCGCAAACATTATTGGTTTTCTAGCTATATCTATAGTTTTTTTGGTGGTTATGGTTTTGATTGCTCTTAGTGTAAAGGGTTTATTAAAGATTAAAAGGTAATGAAATGGAGAGAAATAAAATGACTAAAAAAAGAACATTATTAAGTTTAGTTATTTTTATAATAATGATTTTAACACTTTCAGGCTGCGGTGGTGATGGAGGTCATATTATTAAAAGTAGTAGAAAAGTTCTTGGCGATGAAACCACAAATAGCATTGAAAGTACATCAAAAGATGAAAATCTTGGTGAATATACAGCCTCTGATATAAAATATGTTAGTACTGAGGGTTCTGAGGTTGCAGTAGTTGCAGGAAGAAAATATACTAAAACAAACAATGGTACAGCTGCCGTTGCTTTAGCTTATATTAATGGTTATACAGGTCCAGTATTAGTGGGTCAAACTATTAATTCTGTATCATATATTTTTTACTATAATGGTAAAAATGTTGTTAGTCAATATGGTAGTGTAACAATAGATGGAGAAGAATGGTACTATTCTAAAAATATTGGTTTTATGGCTGGTAATTATCTAAGCTTTGGTCCAAAGGGTTCAATTTATTGTAGTAGGAAAACAACTGCAGAGGATGTAGCTAAGGAAATAATTCCTATGCTTAATGAAACTAAGCTTTATGCAAATAAAATTATGACTGTTGAAGATTTAAAAGCACTAAAGGATTCAAATGATAGTTATGTTCTTGGAGCGGATATAGATTTATCAATTGAAGATAATTGGCAACCAATCGAAGGATTTAAAGGTCTTTTAAATGGTGGTGGATATAAAATAACTAATTTAACCATTAGTGCTGCTAATGAGGAAAATTTGGGTTTATTTAAAACACTTGAAGGAACAGTAAAAAATGTAACATTTGAAAATGTCTCAATTACTTCTCGTGGTAATGTTAAAACTGCTGGAGCTGTTGCTGGAACAAATAATGGAGTTATTAAAAATGTCGTTGTTGAAGGAAGTATAAATACGCCTTATTATGATAATGTAGGTGGTATAGCTGGTATTAATAATAATAAAATAGTTAATTGTGAGAATAATGCTATTGTTACTGGTAAAGAAAATGTAGGTGGAATAAGCGGAACATTGCTTTTAAAGGAAAGTGGTCTAGCTGATAATAATACTAATTATGGTGAGATTAAAGGAACAAATAATGTTGGTGGCTGTTATGGATATGCTTATGAAAATGTAGTAAAGACTGATAATAGTTTTACTTATAATTTGGAACAAAATGAAAATAAAAGTAATGTTACTGGTAAAGAAAATGTTGGTGGTATTGTTGGTAAAGCTGTTGGTGCCGATAGATATTCATCAAGCTGGAGTGGTTATGGTTATTTTAATTTAAGCTTAATGTCAAATATAGGTGAAATCAATGGTACTAACAATGTAGGCGGCATTGTTGGTTACGGAACACGTGTGGCTGAAATCACAACAAGTGTAAATGCTGCTGATATTACAGGGTCTAACTATGTTGGTGGTTATGTAGGATATGCGCCTAATGCTTCTATTAAATTGGCTGAAAATAACAATACCATAACAGGTAAGGGTTATGTAGGTGGTATAGCTGGCTATTGTGGTATAATTTCTAATTCTAAAAATAATGGTACAGTTGTATCAACTGCTCCAATCCTTGAAAATAGTATTAGTAGATCATATGTTGGAGGACTTGCTGGTTATTGTAGAGGAATTATTGATTCAGAGAATAATTCAGATATTGTTATCAATAATGCTGCTTCATATGTAGGTGGTTTAGCAGGATATATATTAATTAACAATAATGATCAAATAAACAATAATACAAATACAGGAAAAGTAACAGGAAAAGATAGTGTTGGCGGTATAGCTGGCATGGTAGGAATGGCTGTTGTAAAAACAGATAACAGTTTTACATATAGCTTTGAAAATAATAAAAACTATGGTGCTATAAATGGAGTAGAAAAAGTAGGTGGCTTATTTGGTGAGATGCTTGGTGCTAATCAATATTCATCAAGCTGGTATGGCTATGGCTACTTTGATATTTCATTATGTGAAAATCATGCTATTGTTATTGGAACAGGTGATTATGTAGGTGGTATTGTTGGTTACGGAATACGTGTGGATGACATTACAGCTTGCGTAAATGATGTTGATATTACAGGGTCTAACTATGTTGGTGGTTATGTAGGATATGCGCCTAATGCTTCTATTAAATTGGCTGAAAATAACAATACCATAACAGGTAAGGGTTATGTAGGTGGTATAGCTGGCTATTGTGGTATAATTTCTAATTCTAAAAATAATGGTACAGTTGTATCAACTGCTCCAATCCTTGAAAATAGTATTAGTAGATCATATGTTGGAGGACTTGCTGGTTATTGTAGAGGAATTATTGATTCAGAGAATAATTCAGATATTGTTATCAATAATGCTGCTTCATATGTAGGTGGTTTAGCAGGATATATATTAATTAACAATAATGATCAAATAAACAATAATACAAATACAGGAAAAGTAACAGGAAAAGATAGTGTTGGCGGTATAGCTGGCATGGTAGGAATGGCTGTTGTAAAAACAGATAACAGTTTTACATATAGCTTTGAAAATAATAAAAACTATGGTGCTATAAATGGAGTAGAAAAAGTAGGTGGCTTATTTGGTGAGATGCTTGGTGCTAATCAATATTCATCAAGCTGGTATGGCTATGGCTACTTTGATATTTCATTATGTGAAAATCATGCTATTGTTATTGGAACAGGTGATTATGTAGGTGGTATTGTTGGTTATGGAATTAGAATATCTATAATATCATTGAGTATTAATGTTGCTGATATTACTGGTGAAAATTATGTAGGCGGCTATGTAGGTAGTGCAGATGGAACAAATATTAAAATTGTTGCTAATAATAATACAATAACTGGTAAAGCCTATGTCGGTGGAATTGCAGGTAAGGCTGGTAAAATAGAGGATTCAACTAATGATGGTGCAATTATTTCTAATGGCGTAATTGTTGAAAATAATTCTAGCAATTCATATGTTGGTGGAATCGCTGGCTATGCAACAGGTGCTATCAACTGCAAGAACAATACCAATATTACTATTAATACAAATGGTAATTATGTAGGCGGAATTATAGGCTTTGCAAATGTTTATAATAATAACGAAATGAATAATAATGAAAATTATGGAATTATTATAGGATCAGATTATACTGGTGGTATTGCTGGTTATACTAATATCCAAGTTAGAAAGACAGATAATAATTTCGTAATAACAATGTCTAATAATAAAAATTTTGCAAAAGTTGTTGGAAAAAATAATGTAGGTGGAATTTTTGGTTACTGCTTTGGTGCTGCAAGATATTCATCAAGTTGGTATGGCTATGGTTATATTGAAATGACATATTGTGTAAATAAAGGTGAAATTGAAGGAACAAGCAATGTAGGCGGTATTGTTGGTGGATATACGCGTTTAAAGACTGATACTACCATAATGGATACTAATACTACAGATTATGGAGATAAGCTAGGAAGTTAATAAGGTAATGACCATTAGAATTAAAACTAATGGTCATTTTTAATCTGAATTTTCGGCAAAAACGACATTGCAATGTATAATTGGTTGAAAAGCAAATAAAATAAGTATATAATATATGTGATGATTAGTTTGAAAATAAAGATATAGTATATTTATTTTCATTATTATGTGTGCCATTTGAGGTACGAGAAAGGAATTGCTGGTTATTATGTATATAAAAAGAAACATTGAAGAAAAAATGAAAGAAGCATCACAACAATTTGCCTCAATTACAATATATGGATCAAGACAAGTTGGTAAGTCTACATTAATTGAAAATATCTTTCCTAATATAAAATATGTTACTCTTGATGATATAGAGATTAGAGATTACGCAATTAATGATCCTAAAGGCTTTTTGAAATATTATAATAAGCCTTTAATTATAGATGAAATACAAAAGGCTCCTAAATTATTAGACTACATTAAAATTGAAATAGATGATATGAAGAAAATGTGTCTTAAAAATAATGAAAAGATAAAGATGCTATATGTCCTTTCTGGTTCTAATCAATTTGAATTACAGGATTCAATAACTGAATCATTAGCTGGAAGAACATGTGTTTTTAATTTGTCATCATTATCATATAACGAAATCAAAGAAAGAAAGGAACACTCATTCTTTAATCCGGAAATTGATATATTACAAGCTAAAGAGAAATTATTAAATAATGAATTTAGGTCTAGAAAAGAGATATTTGAGGATATTATGATTGGTGGTATGCCTGAATATGTTGTAAATCGACCAAATAGAGATATGTTCTTTAAATCTTATATAACTACATATATTGAAAAAGATGTTAGAAAAATTATTGCAGCTGATAAAGAAACAACATTTATGAATTTTATGCAATATGTTGCGTTAAGAACAGGATGTCAAATTGACTATTCGGAAATATCTAGAAGTGTTGGAATTGATTCAAGGACTGTAAAATCATGGATTTCAGTTTTAGAAACATCAGGAATAGTTAAATTAATTCATCCTTATGCTAAAAATTTATCTGATAGAGCTATTAAAACACCGAAATTATATTTTTTGGATACGGGATTATGTGCCTATTTATGTGGAATGCCATCTGCAAATATTCTTGAAAAAAGCTCATTTGCTGGTGCCTTCTATGAAACATATGTTGTTTCTGAGATTATAAAATCATTTTATAATGATTATAAGGATATATCTAATATATATTATTATAGGGATAGAGATCAATATGAGGTTGACTTAATTATTGAAGAATATAATTCAATTTATCCGATTGAAATAAAAAAAGGAATTAATCGCGTTAGCTATAATAAGAAATTCACATTTTTAAATAAATATAATAAACCAATTAATAAGGGATTAGTTATTGATTCATCTGATAAGGTTTTTCCAATCAATAGTGAGGTATTTTATTGTCCAATAGATATTATTGGACTGTAATCATTAAATTAAGGAACTAATTAATACAAAATAAGGAACAAATAAGGAACTGAAGTGTTGATATAAGTTCCTTATTTTGTTATAATAATGTTGAATTTATTATTGATTATAATATGATAGTGAGGTGAATATCAGGTCTTGTTAGCCTGATTATAGATGAAATTAGATTTTAAGTACACAAATAATTTGGTCAATTGTTTAATAAAAATTGAAAGATATAAAACGGCACTAGACTATTTATTTCTTTCAACTAGAGAAAAACAGAAATTAATGTATGAAGCTAAATTAAAGAAAACTCATTTTTCAACAAGTATTGAAGGAAATGTCTTATCCTATAATCAAGTTGAACAAGTTATTACGAGTAAGCAAGACTGTAAAAGAATAAATGCAGAACAAGAGGTACAAAATTATTGGGATGCATTAACATTTTTAGAGAAAGAAAATAAGAAAAAAACTGAAATTGATTTAGAATTCATCTTGAAATTACATGATATTATTCAGAAAAAAGGAAAAATCACAAGAATACCGTTTAGAGGTCAAACTCCTCCAGGTGTGTTATTTGCAGTTTATGATTCAGTAACAAAACAGGCTGAATATATACCTCCGGAGTGGATTGATATAGAACCACTTTTAAAAGAATTAATAGATTGGTATTATAAAAATCAAAATTTACCAGTACCAATTTTATCAGCTATTATCCATTATGCTTTAGTTACAATTCATCCATTTACTGATGGTAATGGAAGAACCTCGAGAGCACTTGCTACATATGTCTTAATGCAGCATAATTATGATTTTAAAGGTTTTAATTCTTTTGAGGAATATTATATGTCTGATTTAAATGGATATTACGAATCAATTCAAATGGGATTACCAGCTTTATTCTATTCTGGAAGAGAAAATCCGCCTCATTTGGAAATATGGATAGAATATTTCTGCAAAATAATGGCTTTGAATGCTGAACGTATTTATGACCAAGCCTTGGAAGCTTCAAAAAAAGAAACTAATACAATTATTGGTGATTTGTCTAAGAAGGATTTAACGTTGTTAAGATATTGTCTTGAAAATAATATTAAGGTTGTAAAGAATAAGGAATTAGCACTATTATTTGGTGTTACACCACGTGCAATATCTAAATGGATGGTTGAATGGGTTAATAAAGGAATATTAGAACCTAAAACAGGTACAAATAGAATAACAAGCTATAATTTAACATCAAGATATGAAAAATTAAAAGTGTCAGATTTAGGATTTACCGAATGAATCAAATATAATAGTTTCTTTTTTGATACTATAGCACTTTAAAGTGCGTACTTTTTATTTTTTACTATATGAATATAATATAGGTGTAATGAAAAAATAACCGGTTATTTTTCAAGATATATAGGAGGAAAATAAAATGAATATATTAGTTGTTGGTGTTAATGGAAGAGTTGGAAGCTTAGTTTATAAAAAGGCTATTGAAAAGGAAATTAATGTTAGTGGACTTGGTAGAGGGAAAATAAGAATAATTTAAATTGTTATCTTAAGAAGGATGCTATGGATATTACTTTAGCTGATTTGGCTAATTATGATGTAGTTGTTGATGCAGTTGGTGGCTGGAATGAAAAAAATATTCCTAATATTACTAATGTAATGAAGCATCTTGCGGATCTGCTTGAAAATTCTAATAAGAGATTAATTGTAGTTGGTGGTGCTGGAAGCTTATTTGTTAATAAGGAAAGAACTATTACTGTAGATATGGGTGTAGATTTTCCAAATTCATGGAAGCCATTATCAAGCGCTCATGGACAAGGTCTAAGCTATTTAAGAGCTAAGGAAAATTTAAATTGGACATATATTTCTCCTGCATGTAATTTTGATGCTCTAGGAGTAGAAACAGGTGAATATAAGCTTGCAGGTGAGGATTTAGCTTTGAATTCTAATGGTGAAAGTGTAATTTCTTATGCTGATTATGCAATTGCTTTAGTTGATGTTATTATTAGTGGTAAATATAATAAAGAAAGAATTAGTGTTGTTTCAAAATAAGAGGATTAAAATGAGTGATTTAGAAGAAGGAATTAAGTATTTAGAAAAATATAATAATGTTAGGATAGATAATAAGTTAAATGGCTTTCAAGCATTTAGAGCATTAATGAATATAACAATGCCTATTGATTTAAGTGCTGATTTTTATAGACTTCAGGATAAAATAATTCAGGATGAATATAAAAAGAAAAAAATAGTTATGTTAGATACGTTAATTCCTTTTAATAAATCTCTTTATTTATATAAAGGGGATATTACACTTTTAAAGGTATCAGCTATTGTTAATGCTTGTAATTCTAAACTGCTTGGTTGTTTTCATCCTCTACATAATTGTGTAGATAATGCTATTCATTCCTATGCAGGCCTACAGGTTAGACGAGATTTAATGAAAATTATGGAAATACAAAATCATGATGAACCAAATGGCAAATGTAAGGTAACAAATGGATATAATTTGCCTAGTAAATATATTTTTCATACGGTTGGACCAACCATTAATGGAAGAGTAACGATAAATGATAAAAATGATTTAAGCAATTGTTATAAAAGCTCCTTACAAATGGCTCTTAAAATGAAATTAGACAGTATCGCTTTTCCTTGTATTTCTACAGGAATTTATTCGTTTCCTAATGATATTGCCGCTAAAATTGCAATTAAGAGTGTTAAGGATTATATTAAAGAAAATAATAGTAAGCTAAAGGTCGTTTTTGTTGTTTATAAGGATATTGATTATTTATTGTACGGAAGTGAGATTAAATATGATAATTAATACTGGACAAAGAACGGATATTCCGGCATTTTATTCTAAATGGTTTATTAATAGGATAAGAGAGCATTATGTGCTTGTTAGAAATCCTTATTATCCAAGTATGGTTACAAAATATATATTAGATCCTAGTGTTGTTGATGTAATAGGCTTTTGTACTAAAAATCCTCATCCAATGCTTAAATATTTAGATGAATTAAAGGATTATAAGCAGTTTTGGTATGTAACTATTACACCATATTCAATAGATTTAGAGCCTAACGTTCCGAAAGTTAATGATGTAATTAGTGATTTTAAATATTTGTCTAATAAGCTTGGGCCAAATGCTGTTGGTTGGCGATATACACCAATTATAATTAATGAAAAATATAGTGCAGAAAGGCACATTAAAGCTTTTGAATATATTGCAAGCGAGCTTGAAGGCTATACA
The DNA here is from genome assembly GCA_937905855.1 of uncultured Mollicutes bacterium. Classification (GTDB taxonomy): domain Bacteria; phylum Bacillota_I; class Bacilli_A; order Acholeplasmatales; family Anaeroplasmataceae; genus CAKQDS01. The sequence goes on along the minus strand of CALCWU010000067.1, from coordinate 10,759 downwards.
AAGCTTGTCGCCTTTGGTTTCTTAGATATGTATGATAAGCTTAAAAAGAGAGCACCCGAGCTTGTTGATACTACTGATCTAAATAAAATAATTATTGCTGATAAATTTATGGAAATTGCCAAAAGGTATCATCTTGAATTAAGGCTTTGTTCAAAGGAAAAGTGGCTTAGTGAATATGGAATTGATGTTAATGGATGTATGCGCCTGATAGATTATGAGAATGCCTCTGGTTATCATCTAGTACCTAATAAAAAAATGGAAGCAAGAAAAGGCTACTGCTCTTGTATGTTAGCAAGAGATATAGGGGCTTATAATTCTTGTCCTCATTTTTGTAGATATTGCTATGCTAATGCTAGCAAAGATAAGATTTTACAAAATTATAATAATCATGATGATAATTCACCATTCTTAATAGGTAATTCCTTACCAAATGATATTATAAAGGAAGTAAAAGAAAAATCATGGAGAAGGGAATGTGATTTATTTGGAGAATATTAAAGAAATAATAAATAGCTATGATAATATTGTGATTGGCGCAGGAGCAGGATTAAGCAATGCTGCCGGATTTCATTATGATGGTAAGACATTTATGGATAATTTCAAGTATATGTATGATTTATACGGCTATAAGGATATGTATAGTGCAGGCTTTCATCATTTTAATACCCTAGAGGAAAAGTGGGGATATTGGGCAAAAATGATTTATCTTAATAGATATTGTGATGATGGTAAGGATCTTTATAAAAGGTTATTTAATTTAGTACGCAATAAGAATTATTTTGTAATTACTACAAATGTTGATCATCAATTTCAAAAGGCAGGCTTTGATAAGAAAAGATTGTTTTATATGCAAGGTGATTATGGTTTGTTTCAATGTAGTAAAGCCTGTCATAATAAAACCTACGATAATAAGGATTTAATAATAAAAATGGTTAATAATACCAATGATAATAAAATACCTACAAGCCTAGTTCCCAGATGCCCTATTTGCCATGCTCCAATGACTTCAAATTTAAGGTGTGATGAATTGTTTGTTGAGGATGAGGGTTGGCATCAGGCATTACAAAGATATATTAATTTTATAAATAGCTATAAGGATGAAAAAATATTATATTTGGAGCTTGGCGTCGGTTTTTCAACACCTGTTTGGATTAAATATCCTTTTATGAAATTAACATATGAGCATCAAAATGCAAGATATGTTTGTGTTGATAATGGCTATATTGAAATACCTAAGGAATTAAAAAATAAATGTATTGTTTTTAAGGAAGATATTAATAAATTAATATAGGAGCCATTTTATGGCTTTTATTATTTTAAGATAAATGATATACTAAAGCAAATGGAGGATTTTATAATGGATTATAATAATTTACCAGCTTGTCCAGTTCAAACCTGTTTAAGCTTTATTTCTGATAAATGGAAGATTTTGATTATAAGAGATTTATTAACAGGAACAAAAAGATTTAATGAATTAAAGAAATCACTTGCACCTGTAACGCAAAAAATGCTAACTCAGCAGCTTCGTCAAATGGAAGATGATGGATTAATAAATAGAAAAGTTTATCCTGTTGTTCCACCTAAGGTTGAATATTCTTTAACAGAGCTTGGCCTATCTCTAAAGCCAGTAATTGAGGCTATGAAAAAATGGGGAGAAGATTTAAAGAATAATCAATAAATTAGTGTTTTTCTGTTTTTTTTTACATTATAATAAAAGTGTAAGAGATGTGAAGATATCAAATAGATAAAAAGTTAGAACTTTATTATAAAAAATGAAGTTCTTATTTTTTAAAAAGAAATTCTAAATATAGTAACAAATGTATCAATAAATGTATTGATAAATGTATCAATAAATGTTACAATAAATGTATCGATATTTATAGCTGAGGTGTATAGTCTGAAAATAAAGATATATTATATTTATTTTCATTACTATGTGTGCCTTTTGAGGTACGAGAAAGGAATGGTTGGTTAGTATGGAAGGTAGAGAAAACGAACAGTTAGAGTATAAAAAGACAACAGCTGAATTAAAAGAAGGTGTCATATCGTTGGCATCTATGCTTAATAAACATGGACATGGAGTATTATATTTTGGTGTTAAAAACGATGGATCAATTTTTGGACAACAGATAGGTAAAGATACAACATCAAGTGTTTCAAAGGAAATTAAAAATTATTTAAGACCCATTGTTACTCCTATAATTACGCTATTAGAAGAGGATAATAAAATCATTATTAAGGTTGAAGCATATGGAGAAGATAAACCATATGCAGCATATGGGAGATATTATCTTAGATCTAACGATGAAGATTTACAAATGACGAATACTCAGTTAGAAGATTTCTTTATAAATAAAAATGTTGATTATTCAAAATGGGAAAATGAAATTACACAATATGGTGAAGAAGTTATAGATGAAGAACTTTTGATTTCATATATGAATAAAGGTAATGAAATTGGAAGAATTTCATTTTTGTATAAAGACGTCAATGATGCTTTGACAAAACTTGGTTTAATGAAGAATAATAAATTGAATAATGCTGGTATTTATTTATTTTCATCTTTAAAACCATTGACTCTAAAACTTGCTGTTTATCCAACAGATGAAAGAATTTCTTTTATCGATAATGTTATTTTTAAAGGTAATATATTTGAATGTATTGATTATGCTTATAAATACATTATAAAGAATATTAATTGGAGAGCTGAAATTATTGGTATGAATAGAGTTGAAACTCCAGAAATACCAGTTGAAGCAATTAGGGAAATAGTTGTTAATAGTTTTGCACATATGAAAGTTAATAATAGTTCGTATAATGAAATATATATAACTCCTACAAAAATCCATATTTATAATCCTGGATTCTTGGTGAAGGGAAAATCTCCTCTTGATTTTGCAAATGGGAATAATGGGCCTATAGCCAGAAATCCATTAATTAATACAGTTTTATATTTAAATAAAACAATCGAATCATTCGGAACTGGTTTTGGTAGAGTTTTTAAATTATGTGATAAAGAAAATGTTAACTATTTATACAAGAATAATGAATTTGGATTTGCTTTTGAATTTTTAAGGAAACAAAATGTATCAATAAATGTACCGATAAATGTATCGATAAATTTAAGTAAAACGGAATCTTTAGTGTTAAAAATTATAAAAAATAATAAAGGAATAAATAGAGCTCAAATTGCAAAAATAATTAATAAAACAGAAATGACTGTTCAACGAGCAATAAAAAAATTAATTGATGCTAAATTGATTAGACGTGTTGGATCAAATAAAACTGGTTTTTGGGAAATTATTTAATGTTCTTAAAATGTAAAATGATGGATTGGCAAATAGAAAAGTTTATCGAATATTCTTTAACAGAGCTTGGCTTATCCCTAAAGCCAGTGATTGAAGCTATGAAAAAATGGGGGGAGAAGATTTAAAGAATAATCAATAAGTATTCAAATCAATAAAAAGCCCTAACATTTAAAATATATAAAATCTTAATTTATAGAAACATATGTATTGATAAATGTTACAATAAATGTATCGATAAATTTAAGTAAAACGAAATCTTTAGTGTTAGAAATTATAATAATTTATTAAAAATGGTATAAAAATACTAAATTATTCCTATTATAATAATGGTGATTAATTTGAAAAGAAAAATAATTGGCTTTTTTGTAGTGGGAATTTTAGGAACCTTGTTTCATTTTGCATACGATTTTTTTAATAGACCGGTATTTTTAAGCTTTATGCTGCCGATAGATGAGAGCATCTTTGAGCATTTAAAGCTTATTTTTTTTCCAACTATTATTTATATGATTTTTGATTTGAAAATTAATAAAGAGAATAGAAAAGAATATTTTATCAGTTATATCTATAATATCTTTATTGCTAATATAATAACAATTGTCTTTTTCTATACCTACTATGGTATGCTTGGAAAAAATATTGATTTTGTTAATATAGCACTTTATTTTATTGCGATTCTTTCAATATTTATTAATTTAAGTGAAGTAACAAGTATAAGTAAGACAAAAGCTATTATTTTAGGAATTATTATGCTTGGTTCATTAATTTTATTTACTTATTATAAGCCTAATATCCCTTTCTTTGTCGAATTTAACTAAAACTTGACTTTTGTACGAAATGGTACTATAATATTGTATGCTTTCGTACAAAAGGATGAGTAGTATGCAAAAGAATGATATTATTAAATATAATTTAAAATTCAATAAAATAGACTCCAAGAATCCCGTTACTATTGGTAACGGTGATTTTGCGTTGACATTAGATCAAACTGGTAGTCAAAGCTTATATGAAATATATAATGATATACCACTTAGCACTATGTCTAATAAGCATTGGTTTTATAAAGAAAAAAAGGATATAAGAAAGACTAATGTTAATGGTAAATATTATATGTTAGATAATTTAGACAATGATCCTTATTATGAAATTGATAGAAGATATCCTCATAAATATAGCTTTATGCAAATCTTATTATATGATGGTGATAAGCTGATTAATAAAGATAAAATTACTAATGTGAGTCAAGAACTTGATTTATATTATGGTATTTTAAAATCAAGATTCTCTTATAATGGTATGATAAATAAAACTGAAGCATTTGTTTATCAGGACCATGATGAACTAAGCTTTAAGCTTGATGGTAAGAATTTAAGATTAGCTTTAAGATTTAATTATCCTTCTTATATAAAGGTTGGTTATAGATTAGATATAACTCCTAGAGTTAGTATAAATAATAATTTAATTACTCTTTATTATGACGAAAAAAATAGCTTAAGCTTTAAGCTAGAGGCTAATTCAAATTATCAAATAAAAGATAATATGCTTATTTTTGATAATAGTAATGTTTCTTTTTTGCTTTCACTAGATGAAATAAAAAAAGGAGTTCTTTTAGATAAATTTTGGAATGAGGATAATGGTATTATTATTGATAATGAAGAGCTAGTAAGAAGAATGGTTTTATCTAAGTATCTTCTTCATATTAATTGTACAGGTATTTATCCACCTCAGGAATCAGGACTTACATATAATTCTTGGAATTCTAAATTTCATCTAGAAATGCATTTAATTCACTCTTTGTGGAATATTTATAATAATCATATTGACGATTTAGTAAAAAGCTTTGATTATTATTTAAGCATTATTCCTATGGCCCATAAAAGAGCTTTAGAAAATGGCTATAAGGGAATACGTCTTCCGAAAATGACGGCTCCTGATGGAATGGATTCTCCATCTACCATTGGTCCTTTATTGATATGGCAGGCTCCGCATATTTTATTTATGCTCCAAGAAATTTATTTTATAGATAATAGGTTAGATATTATTAAAAAATATGAGGCTCTAATTAGAGGAACCATTGATTTTATGATTTCATTTTTAACATTTAAGGATGGTAAATATCAAATTTTAGATCCGATTCTTGAGGCTTGTGAAGCAATTCCTTATGATAAATGTCATAATCCTAGCTTTGAGCTTGAGTATTGGCGCTTTACCTTAAATAGACAAGCCAAAATAGATGAAGTCCTATATCAAAATAAAAGATATGAATATGAGGAAATTGCCGAAAATATTATTAGACCTAAGGAAGACGATGGTATTTATTTAAAGACCTATGGTATAGAGAATAAATATGATATTTATAAAGATCATCCTACGGAAGGCTTTTTAATGAGCTTTTTCAAATCAAGCGTTGTTGAAAAAAATAAGATGACTAAAACTATAGATTATATTTTAAAATATATGGATTTATCATCTTATTGGGGCTGGGATTTTCCGTTTTTAGGCTTAAGCTTATTAAATTGTGGCCAAATTGAAGAATCAATTAGGGTAACAATGCTTGACGTGGAAAATAATAAATATTTGTATAATGGATATAATACTTCTAAAAGAGAAGATCTTAAGGCTTATTTACCTGGTAATGGTGCATTTTTAATTTATTATTTTTATTTATCAAATATAATAGGAGGTAAAAGATGAATAATTTAAAAAAATTCAATTATTTACTTGGAGAATGTGATGGCATCTATCATGAATTTGCTAATAAATTTAAAATGTCTGATAGTCAAATGCGTATTTTGTACACAATATGTGATTTAGGTAAGACATGCTTAATAAAGGATCTTATTTTTTATAGTGGCTTAACAAAGCAAACCATTAATTCAGCACTTAGAGGATTAGAGAAAGAAGAAATAATTAGCTTGAGCTATGTTGATAAAAAAAGTAAGAGTGTTTCTTTAACAAATAAGGGTGAAAAAATTTGTGAGGATAGTGTAGAATTAATAATTAAATATGAAAAAGAAATATTTGCCTCATGGAGTGATGAAGAGGTTAGTATTTATTTAAATTTAATGAAAAGATATAATGATGCATTAAGGAAAAGGCTTGGTGATTTAAAATGATAGCACTTAGTGAGCATTTCAATTTTAAAAAGTTATTTAGGTTTGCGATACCTTCAATAATAATGCTAATATTTACGTCAATTTATGGAGTTGTAGATGGCTTCTTTGTTTCTAACTTCGTTGGTAAGGATGCCTTTAGTGCTGTTAACTTTGTTTATCCAGTTTTAATAATTTTAGGCTGCTTTGGTTTTATGTTTGGTACAGGATCTGCTGCCTTGATTTCAAAAACGATGGGTGAGGGTGATAATAAAAAGGCTAACGAAATATTTTCAATGATTGTATTTGTGGCCGCTATTGTTGGTGTAATACTTTCTATTTTGTCAATTATATTATTACCTAAGATTTTATATGCCCTTGGAGCTAGAGATACATTATTAAAAAATGCGACACTTTATGGAAGAATTATTTTGTCAGTATTACCATTTTATATTCTACAATATGAGTTCCAATGCTTATTTGCTGTAAGTGAGAAGCCAAAGCTTGGGTTATATGTTACCCTTATTGCTGGATTTAGTAATATTATAGGTGATGCTATTGCATCATTTTGCTTGCCCGCTAATTTGAAATTTATTGGTGCTGGTGTTGCATCAGCTCTTGGCTTTTTTCTTGGTGGTTTAATTCCTATTATTTATTTTATGAGAAAAAACACTTCTAGATTAAGAATTAGTAGATTTAAAATGAATTTTAAATATTTAGGTCAAATTGTTTTAAATGGATCAAGTGAATTTGTAAGTAATGTTTCTGGTTCGGTTGTAAGTATGCTTTATAATATAAAGCTAATGGAATATGCTCCTGAAAATGGTATTGCTGCCTATGGTGTATTGATGTATGTAAGTATGATATTCCAGGCTATATTTATCGGTTATTCAGTAGGAATTAGTCCTATTATTGGTTACAATTATGGTGCTAAAAATGATTCTGAGCTTAAAAATATCTTTAAAAAGAGCTTAATTACTATTTCAATAACCGCAATATTTATGTTTTTATGTGGTGAGATTCTCGCAAGACCTATTGGCTTAATATTTGTTTCCTATGATGAGGATCTTTTGGCCTTAACTGTAAGAGCCTTTAGATTTTTCTCATTCTCTTTCTTGTTTTCAGGATTTACGATTTTTACATCCTCATTCTTTACTTCCTTAAATAATGGAAAGATATCAATGGGTGTATCATTTTTTAGAACCTGTGTATGTCAAATATCTTGTGTCCTTATTTTACCACTAATATTTAAAATTGATGGTATTTGGTTATCAATTACTGTAGCAGATATTGTAGCTTGTACATTAAGTGTTATATTCTTAATAGCTAAAAGGAAGAAATACAATTATTAAAAAAATTGTCTGTAATATTATATTACAGGCATTTTTTAATACAATATCGGCAAAATATAGCGGATTATTTTTATATAAGAACAGTTGTATAATTTGCCGACAAAATATATAACAATAGCTATACATAAAGGATATTAAGACTATTTTCAAATAGATTACAAAAATAACGTGAAATGTTCGTGAAATGAATTGAAATCTAATTAAAAATGGTGTATTCTATTGACATAAATTTAAAGAAAAGATAATCAATGGAAGAGATTGTAATAAATTAATTAAAAATAGGTATACCTTTTATTATATTTTTACCTATGATTTAAGTATTTTTTTATTGATAATAAAAAAATATGTTTTATTGTGGATTTTTTGTTGAAAAAATATGTATTGGTTATTGACTTTGAATTTAAAAAATATTATAATAATGCTACCAAAGGAAAAGGCAAAATTAGAGAAATCTGATGACGCAAAGCTATAGGGCCTGTAAAATGGTAGCCAGTTTTCATTTAAATGATACTTTTAATTATTTAGGTGAAAACATTTTTTTTGCAATTAGGTACCAAGGAGGTGAAATAGTGTCTTCAGCTTATAAAGAAACAACAATAAAGAAAATATTTAAAAAGAAATCAGTTTGGGTTATAATATTATTTATAATGCTTTTTTTAAGTGGAACAGTAGCATTACTAACATATTATGGTCAGCAAGTAGGAAGCTTTGTTGTTGGGGTATCTGATAAGGGATATCAAGGTGGATTGGTGTTATCAAAAACAAAGGATTTTTCTACTTCCTCTCCGAGATTAGTTGGCGATTCTGTTTCAAATGTTCATCCTATTAGCGTACTGGATATATATTCTGATAAGGTACTTCAAAATGATGGCTCTTATATTCCGAGATCTAAAAATTATATGGGATTTACATTCTATTTAAAAAATGAAGGTAATATTTCTATAAATGTTGATGTAAGTATGGCTATAACTAAAGCAACAAATTATGTTGATAGAGCAACTTGGATTTGGCTATATGAGGGTGAGGACGATAAAGAGGGAACAATTTATCGTAAGGAAGATACTATTGCTCATGAATACCCTACTGAATATAATGATTATAATTATAAGAATTATATTGATGATGAATTAATAATGCGTTCAACAATCGTTTATCTTAAGCCTCAGGAAATAAAAAAATATTCAATTATTATTTGGCTTGAAGGAGAGGATCCTGATTGTGTTGATACTGGTGATTATTCTATTAAATCTGGTAAGATTCGTTTCACTATGAGATTTGATATTGCAGGTGAAGAAGATCCTACTAGCTCTAAAGAAGGTGAAATTTAGGATATGAAAAGAAAAGTAATTGTTTGGAGTGCAACAATGATACTCCTAATTGCATGTATTACAACCTCGACATATGCTTGGTTTCAAATGAATAATGATGCCTTTGTATCAGATTTTGATTTTGGATTTGACACTGATGAGGGAATATTAATTTCTGTCGATGACGTTAGCTATAAGGAAAGCATCAATAATGAGGATTTGATTAAAGCTATAGTTAAGGAAGGATTTGGTTATTCTTATAATGATAAGGGTAAGCTAATTGATTCTGAAGGAAACGTAATTGAAAATAATAAGCTTTTAGGATTATTTAATCAAATTAAACTAAATCCTGTTACTTCACTTGATGGAATTAGCTTTAATGATTATTATGGTGTAGAAAAGAAGGCTAATAGTTTAGAATATTATAGCTTTGAAATTTATGTTAAGCTATTTGATTCTACTCTTTCAACCCCTGATTCATTAGATGTTGTATTCAAAGAGGATACATCTATTAAATCTGATCCAGTGGATTACCTTTATTATAATGATTTTTACACATATGATAAAAACACATTTGTTAAGGTAGCGCATTCTCCTAAACTTATTAATGAAACTGATGAATCTGGTAGCACTATTTCTAAAAGACCAACTATTTTAGTTAATGCTTGCGATGCTGTGAGATTTTCTACAAATTCAAATGATGTCACTAAAATTTATGAATTAAATGAAGGACTTGGCTCATATGCGACTGATTTAGATTCAGATATAGAGGAAAATAAGGAACTTGCAAAATATGATGCAAATAAAAATGCTGGTTTTACCTTGCTTAATGCATCACTTGCAAAGCCTTTAAGTAAAATGAGATATGATGAAATGCCAAAAACATATGAAAATATTACTGATGCAGAAGCTAGAGTTCTTACTGCCCTAAATAAAGAAACAGCTTATAAAACTAAGGTTAAAATTAACTTTTGGCTTGAGGGCTATGATGCTGATTGCTTTAACGGAATTGGTAGTTCAAAAATTACTACTAAATTTACATTTGGAATAGAGTAAGGAGTGATGAATATGAAGAAGCTAATTTTAAGTGTGATTTCTATATCACTTGCACTAATAACTTTAGTATCTACTACCTATGCTTGGTTTTCATTAAATCGAAATGTTTATGTTGATGGTATTGGCTTTGAGGTTACTGGTGGAGAAAATGTTTTGCTATCAGTAGATGGTATCCATTGGTATCAAAACCTAACCACCGATAAAATTAAAAAAGCGACTGTTGCTAAATATCGTGGCTATTCATTTGATGATAATGAAAATTTAATAGATAGTGATGGTAATCAAATCGAAGATGAAAAGATTGAAAGCCTATTTAATGAAAAAATAACACTTGCTCCCTTAACATCAAAGGACGGAAAGATATTTACTGATTTGTATAATACAACAATTTCAGAAACACTTGGTAAATATTTAACATTTGATTTATATTTTGGAGCTGAGGTTGATTCTCTAAATGAGGACACTGATATTTTCTTCTATCATGGAAGTCAAAAGACCTTGCCTGATGGAACGGTGGTTAAGCCAACTAAAATATCAGCTACACCAAAGAGTGTATCTTTGAAAAACGAACTTTCAGCATTTAATTGGACAACTGGTGAGCTTGTAAAATATGAAGCTAAATCAAGCATTTTAGTTAATCCAGCCAA
>CALCWU010000066.1 GCA_937905855.1 uncultured Mollicutes bacterium | reverse complement strand
TTCAATTCTCACCTGCATAGCAGGCGGTTTTTATGTGAGGCTTCGCCTAACATAAGAAAAAGCAAATCAAATAAGCTCGATTTGCTTTAAAGAATTAAAGGTTTTATGCTCGTATATTAAAATAATTGGAATATATACTAAATTAACTAAAATCCAACTAATTGGGAATGCTGCATATAGCCAGAATATAGTATGGAAGGTAGGTGTTTTAAATAATGTTAATAAGAATAAAATACGCGTACCAGAGCAGCCAATCATTGTTATAATTGCTGGTGGCGTAGAACGCTTCATACCTCTTAAATAATCACTATTTATACCCATCCAACCATCCAAGAAATAAGTAAATACCATTAAATATAATCTTTCTCTACCAGCCGCAATAGCATTATCAACATTTATTTTCTCAGTTTCTGTGATAAAAATTCCTAAAAGCTGCTTAGGTATAGCAAAGCAAATTATTGAAGCGATAAACCAGAATATCATCATCCAGCTAACTGCAAACCAATAGCATTTACGCATATTATCCTTTTTACCAGCACCATAATTTTGGCCAGTAAAGGATATAAGACCAACCGCAAAGGCATCAAGCATAGCAAATACATAGCCTTCAATTTGTGAGGAAGCTGAAGCACCAGTTACTATTTCATCAACACTTATTTTAACACCATCAATTGTGTAATCCTTTATTGAATATAGTGATGATTGAATCAAAACATTAGGAATACAAAAGGCAAGTCCTTGAATTCCAGCAGGAATACCTATTTTTAAAATATCAAGTAGCTCTCTTTTACTAATTTTTATTTCCTTGAGCTTTAATCTTACAAAGCCATTTTTGTTAATTATAAACCAACCAATAGTTAAAATAGCCGCAATACCCTCACTTATAACTGTTGCGTAGCCTACACCTGCAACATCCATATGAAAGCAAATTACAAATATTAAATCACAAACAACATTAAATATACCAGAAATAATTAAAATAAATAATGGTCTCTTTGAATCACCAAGGGCTCTTAGCATTTGAGAACCATAATTATAAATCATTAATAGTGGTACACCTAAAAAATATATTTTTAAATAGGTAGTTGCCTTATCATAAATAAATTCTGGAGTATCCATTAGCTTTAATAATACTGGTGATAAAAAGAATCCAAAAATTCCAACAAAAATACCACCTATAAAGGCTACAATAAGAGCAGTATGTAAAATTCTATTAGCTCTTGCCTGATCATTTGCTCCCTTAGCCATGGAAATACAAACATTTGCACCAGTAGCTAAAGATACAAGAACGGTAATTATTAAATTAATAAGTGCTGAATTTGAACCAACAGCTGACATTGAAGATGAACCATCACCATAATTAGATACAGCCCATAAATCTACTGTTGTGTATAATAATTGAAAAATTGTTGTCATCATCAATGGCAAAACAAATTTAGGCATCTTCCAAAATAAATTTCCCTTAGTCAAATCAATTTCTGATGATTTTTGCATATCTTAACCTCAAAAGAATACTTCTTTACAAAACATATCAATTATATCACAAGATTAATTATTTACAAGCAATTTATTCTCTTTCAATATAAACACCAAAGCAATAAAATAAAGCAATTAATAATGTAGTAGATAAAGAAATAATAAACTCAATATTACCTAGAGCAATAGATACTGCTAGAATACAAATAATTAAAACGAAAAATATTAAGCTATAAAGCTTAGCAAGCCGTGCAAAACGATTCTTTTTCTTTCCTACATAAATTGCAAGCCCACCTATTCCTGAACAAATTGAGGTAATTGCTGTACTCATTGTAATAAAGATAAATAAACCAATTTTATTAGCTTCCATATATTTCAAATTAGAAGCAAAGGTAAAAACATTATAGAATGCCATAAAAATAAGAGCCATACTAGAAATAAGTAAGAAATATTTACCTGCTATTTTAAAATTACCTTCATTTTCCCACTTACCAAAAACATCTAAGGCCTTTTCTTTAGCAAGTGGTTGTTCCTCACCTGTCTTATACATAGCTATTTGAAAAACACCTCTTCTAATTTTTAAAGCAAATTTAACCTCCTCTGAATGCTCTAAAAATAATAGGGTAACAGCCTCCCAAACAAATACCCAAGCCGTAATATTAATAACCTCATTAATAATTTCAGCCTTAATACCATTACCAAACCACATAAGATTTTTAGAAACAACCATAAAAAACAATAACAAAACTCCTATTAATACCAAGGTAGCAGATAATAGCTGCTTAAACTGACGATGCTTTCTAGCTGCATATTGTGATAGCTCTAAGGTATCATTAAATGAGCTAATGATATTTTTAGCTTCATAGCCCTCATAATCATCTATTTCAAAATTAATCGCAAGCTTATAACCAAAAGGAGCATTACTAATTAAATCATTAATTTTTTCAAGAGGCTCATGTAAAAACAAAGGACTCTTTTTACTTGAGGCTGTAACATCTAAAATATCACTAGCCTTATCATAATGAAGAGTGATATTTATTATTTTATTATCAATATCAACATCATAATATTTTTTAATTAATTCTAATTGTCTTTCATCTTTTATAAAATCAAGCTTTTTATTATTCATAGTTACCACCAATTAAATTTTATCACGAGAGAAAAAAAAGAAAAAGAGATTTCTCTCTTTTTACAATAATTCTTTTATATAATTTGCAAGCACCAAGCAAAAATCCTTATGAGATTTACTAATCATTTTATCAATAACAATGGCATACCCAAAAAAATCAGAATCTTTGATAATGGGTAAGGCATAAATATCATAAGCTAAATCCATTATTTTTAGATTAAGCATTGATAATTTAACCTCTACACCTACAAAATCCTTAATTTTGGAAAAGAAATCATTGCTGATTTTCTTACCAATTACCTCTGTGATATTAGAGGCAACCACCTCTTCCTTATCTACTATTAAATAATCAACCTGATATAAATCTCTTAATGCTCTAGTAAATAGAGTTATAGAATTAATAACCTCATTTAAAGGATGAAATTTAGTTAGGACAATTTGCTCCTCATAAGCAAATATATCTACTAAATCACCATTATCTATTCCTAACCTCTTACGAATCTCCTTAGGTATAACTATTCTACCAAGCTCATCTATTCTCCTAATAATACCTGTATGCTTCATAAAATCACCACAAATATTATCTCTTATATTCTAAATAATTATGCGTTTTTTGTAATTTCGTTGAAGAATTTATTTAAAATAATAAAATAATCACGTTTAGTTTTATATTTTGATGTATCAATGGAAATAACAATTTCTTGATTTTGATAGTTTAAAACAATATCCTTTGAAACATCAAAGGCAGCCTTAAAGATCTTAACACCATCAATATTTTTAACATAATCCTTATCCATATGCATAATAAAAATATATTTATTTTGGAATGTAGATTTATAAATATGAAGCTTATCAAAATAATTTTGCATTAGCTTTTCATGCATATAGGTTGCGAGCTCTAAATCAAATTTACCAAAGCGGTCAATTAGCTCTCTTTCTAGACTATGAAGCTCATCAAGGCTTGTAAGACTATCAATTTTCTTATGGATTTCTATTCTTACATCCTCAGAGCTAATATAATCCTTAGAAATACTACGAGAGGCAAGTGGCTTTCTTACTGGCTTTGGAATTGTATCATCTATAGCCTTAGTTCCAAGCTTTTTATTTTCAATTTCCTCTTCCAAAATCTTCATATATACATCAATACCAACAGATTCAACAAAGCCTGATTGCTCCTCACCAAGAAGATCACCTGCACCTCTTATTGATAAATCACGCATTGCTATCTTAAAGCCACTACCAAGCTCATTAAATTCCTTAATAGTTTCAAGACGCTTTTCAGCCTGAGGCGTTAAAATATGGGTTGGCTCATACATTAAATAAGCATAAGCAATTTTATTACTACGACCAACTCGACCTCTAATTTGATAAAGCTGAGAAAGACCTAAATGATCAGCATCATGAATAATTAAGGTATTAGTATCAGGCATATCAATTCCGGTTTCAATTATAGTAGTACATAATAAAATATCATATTCCTTATCAATGAAGCTACAAATAACATCCTCTAAGGCATCCTTTTTAAGCTTACCATGACCAATACAAATTCGAGCATTAGGAACAAGAGATTTTAAATGATCTCTAACATCCTCAATACTATCTACATAATTATATAAGTAGAAAACCTGGCCACCTCTTGCAAGCTCACGCTCAATGGCATCCTTAATAATAGTATCATTTCTTTCTAAAACATAGGTTTGAATTGGATATCTATTCTTTGGAGGAGTTTCAATCATTGATAAATCCTTAATTCCCACAATTGACATTTGAAGTGTTCTAGGAATAGGCGTAGCTGACAAGGTAATTGTATCAACATTAACCTTAAGCTCTTTAATTCGTTCCTTATGAGTAACACCAAATCTTTGTTCCTCATCGATTATTAATAAACCTAAATCCTTAAATTTAATATCATTTGATAATATTTTATGAGTACCTACTATTACATCAATGTTACCATCTGCTAGATCCTTAATGATTTGATTTTGATTTTTAACACTAACAAAACGGTTCAAAAGCTCTACCCTTATACCAAATGACTCCATACGCTCCTTAAACGTATAATAATGCTGTCTTGATAAAATAGTAGTTGGTGCTAGTACAGCAACCTGCTTGCCTTCATAGGCGGCCTTAAAGGCGGCTCTTAAAGCTACCTCAGTTTTACCATAGCCAACATCTCCACATACTAAACGATCCATTGGCTTTTTACTTTCCATGTCTCTTTTAATATCATCAATTGCTACTCTTTGATCAGCTGTTAGCTCATAAGGAAAGCCAGCCTCAAATTGATGCTGCATTTCCCCATCAGGCATAAAAGCATAGCCTGAAGATTCCATTCTTTTTGCATATAAGGCAATTAGCTTATCCGAAATATCATGAACACGTTTTTTAACCTTAGCCTTAGTTTTAGCCCATTCTGTTCCACCAATAGTTGATAAAGAAACATTTTCTACATCACCTGAGGCATATTTCATAATATCCTTTACTTGCTCAATAGGAATATATAATGAATCATTTTTATTATACATTACCTGCAAATAATCTCTCTTTAGGCCATCAACCTCCATAGTTTTTATGCCTAAGTATTTACCAATACCATAATCATAATGAACTACATAATCACCTATTTTTAATTCATCATAACGACTAATCTTAGTCGCACCCTGATATATTGATTTATATCTAACCTTCTTTTTAGGCTTGGCAATTGAAGAGAATAAGGTTTGTTCATTAATAAAAATAACGTTATCTAGTGTATCTTCATATGAAGGATAATAGCCATTTTTAATTATATTAATTTGGGTATTTTTTATATCAGAGTAGCTATAAGGTAAATGATATTCAAATAGCTCTTCTACTAAATTCTTAAGTAAATTTTCATTTTTTATAAAGCAAATTATACTACATACCCCAATGTTTTTATTAAAGTAATCCATAATTGCTCTAACATTTCCACCCATTGGAGCTATTTCCTTAGTTTTTAGCTTAACATCAACCTCACCAATACTTCTTAAGCCTTCAATTATTTTATAATCCATTAAAAATTTAGTATCTGAATAATAATTCAAATCTAAAAGTGAGTAACCATTTTGACCCTTACAATACTCTGATAAATCTAAAAATACCTTATCATAAATTTCTTTAATTTTAGGGTAATCAATACTATAAATAGTTTTATTCTCTACAAAATCAAAGATTGTAATAGGATTGTTATCAAAAAATCTTATATAACGAATAAGCATATCAATATTGTTATGCTCTTTTATTGCTATAATATCCTTATTATATTTTTCCTCTTCAATATCACTTAAATTTTTTGAAGCCATAAAGGAATTAAGCTTAGAAATAGCAAGCTCAACTTCACTATCATAATAAATCATTTCTGTAACTGGATAAATAAAAACACTATCAACCTCTTTAATACTTCTTTGGGTATCTATATCATAGGTTTTAATAGTATCTACCTGGTCATCAAAAAAATCAATTCTAACTGGCTCATTAACACCAAGTGGAAAAATATCAATAATACTACCACGTTTAGAAAATTGACCCGTTTTAACAGTTTGAAATGTTGGCTCATAGCCTATAGCAATTAGCTTTTTTGCCAAGGCATTCATGTCAAAAGTATCATTCTTATTAATACTAAAAATTGAATCTTCCCATTTTTTCTTAGAAAATTGATATTTAATAGCGCCATTAGTATGCGTAACAACAATTTTTTTCTTATTTGAATTAATTAATTCAACAATAGTATGAATTCTTTCATATTTAAAATCACCCGTTGATGATATCATTTCTACAGTTAATAATTCATCAGCTGGATAAAATAAAACATCATTTTCAGCAATTATATTTATTAGCTCATCATAATATTTTTGAGCTTCATATAAATCTGGTAAAACTACAAAAAGACTTTTATCGTTTGCATAAAAGTCTAAAGCTAAAAGCATTATATTAGAAGAAAAATTAGATCCCGAGATTTTTAATTGATCTCGTACTATTATTTCCTTAAAGCCACTTAGTTTCAATAGATATTCATCTAACACCTAAATCACTCCATTCTCAAAAATTATACCACAAAACAATATTATAGCAAAGCAAAATTAAAATTTTGTCAAAAAACAAAAAAGGATTCACCCACTTTGAATCCTTGATGCAGCATAATAAAACTATGCTATATGAAAAAATTTAGATTTAGTATATCCCTATCCAAAAACGTAAAATGCGACCACACCACCACAAATAAAATACTCTTTTATGTTTTCGTTATTCTTTTTTAGTTAAATGTAAAATTATCTTTTGTAAAAAGTGTGAAAATATTTATAAATCTTATTATTTACTGGCCACATATATAATAAAACCCAATTAACTAAAAAAGTATTGTTCAATAAATTATTTGCCCTTTAATTTAAAGCCCAACTTTTATAACTCTCTAACACCAAATATTATTAAAAAATGCCACAATTACTTTTATCACCCTTTAACACATATAATTGTACTCAAAAATGAAAATTTGTCAAAAAATGGTAAAAATGCAAAACTGGAGATTTGGTACTTTTGGGTGTCACTGTAAGCGCTAACCTCCAGTTTCAAACTGGAGATTGGCCCTTTTTGAAGGCAAAAATTTTTATTTTTCCAATAACGATTTTTTAGTGTTTTGAGCTTAAAAAACACTATCACTCATTCATTTTTTTATACCAAAAATTCCTATTTAATCAAACATCTGCCATTATTTTTTTCAATCCTAATTTTACTATAAAAAGACTCTAAAATTATTTTTATATTAGATTATCATATAGCTTATATTTTTCTATTTAGAAAGAAAAAAAGAATTTAAAGCAATCTACAGCTCTAAATTCGAATTAAAAAAATTTATTTGTTAATTTTCAAGTTTTTATTATTTATTAATTACTTGTCTAATGATTTTTTGGAATAATTGCTCAGCGTTTTTATTAATAAATTGGTTATAGCTGGCTTTTGTCATTTTTTTGTAATTAATCGCAACATTAATAAGCTCACTTAAGTAATCATCATCCATATATAAATCTTGATATTTTAATAACTCCTCTTGTTTATTATTATGACCTAATAATAAGATTTGATAAATAATATCAACACTATCAAATTTACTTAGCATACTTAAATATAATTGCAATTCATCATATTTTTTCATAAGCATTAGGGTATTATAGAAATTCTTCTTTAAAACCTTTAAATCTGTGTAGCTACTCCCACCATATATCATATAGCTGATTAAGGGATAGCAGGTTTCATAAGCTAAATTATATTCAGCTATTTCATTATAAATACATACCTTAACACATATTGTATCACTTTGTCTTATTGGATTATATATCCTTTTATATTCAAGCTCAACCTTTTCTTCATAAATTAAAGCCTTATTAAATTCCCCATTAAAATAAAACAAGGTAGCTATAAAATGATGAATCATAGGTGCAGCAATAGGATATTTATAGCATAAATCATCTATTTTTGTTAAATCAATATTTTTAATTGCCTCAAAACGACATAAGGCAATGGTATATAAAATCTCTAATTCATCAACAAACAAGAATTTATATTTCTTTAGTTTTTTAAATATTGCATTATAATATTTTTTATCTTCTAAAACATAATAAGAATTAAAAACAATTTTTGTAATAAGCCACATTAGTTCAAAAATCGGACTTAAAATAGTATTTTCATCTCTATAAGCCAATAGTTTTTTTTGCTCTAGGTCTATATTATTACTATTTTTATAAAACACCCTATTATAAATTCTAAAAAGTGTAGCCTCATATTCCTTAATTTTAGTTGATTTAAGCTTTTTTAGTTTGATTTTCTTTATTATCAAATCAGCCATTTTATTTTCAAGTGGTTGTTGTTTTTGTTCCAAATAACAAAAATATGATAAACTAATTCCCAATTCTTTAACAAATTCCGCCTTCAGCAAATTATTATCAAGCAAATAAACCTTAACATATGAAAATAAGAATTTATGATCTGTTACATATTTTGATAAATTAAATCTTAAATTATCCATTGTAAGTAAGATCTTTCCTAATAATGGCGGTTATTATTTTTCGATTTAATTGATCAGGAATTTCATCTATAAATTTATTTATATCTTCATCAGATTTTGTTTTATAATTCAAAAAGAAATCTAAAATTGCATAATTATCAAAATTTTCTTCATTGATACACTTTGCAAGATTAGAAATGTTTTTTACATCATCATCCTTAGCATATTTAAAGATTAAAAAGGTAAGACCAACATTATCAAGCTTATCACCTTTAATATATTTCATTAATTCATCATCCATTCTCATAAAAAATAATGAGAAATAAAAGTTATATTTTAAAGAAATGACCTCATCAGATGACGAAGAACCATAAAATATATAGCCAATTAAAGGCTTAATTGTATCATAAACTAATAAATATTCACCTGTAGCATTATAAATACAAAGTAAACAATTCGTTGTATCCATAAGTCTAACAGGATTATAATTATTTTGGAAATCCTTTTGAACAGCAAGCTCATATAATAAAGCCTTACCATAATTTTGTTCATAATAATACATTGAGCCTATAAAGTGATAAACTAAAGCCTTAATAGGAGTAAACCTAGTTACCGCTATTTCAATACGATTAAAATCAAGCTTTGAGCTTGGCTCCATTTTACAAGCAGCCATAATAAAAACTGTTTCGATAGCATCAGAAAAAACATCCTCAAAGCACTTTAATTCCTGATATTTTTGATAATAAAGCTCTCTTTGACGCTTAATAGAATTATTATCAAAGATAATATTAATAATAAGCTTAAATAATTCAAAAATAGGCGCTAAGATATTATTATCCAAAATATAATCATCTAGAAGCTTTAATTCAATATCAATATCATCATTCTTCTTAAAATAGATTTTTGTATAAATCCTACTAATTGTAGATGAATACTCCTTAAGCTTAAATGCATCAATTCTATTTATATTCATTTCTCTACAAATATTATTAACATGTTCATCCTTTAAATGACTATTCTTTCCTTCAAGCTGACAATAATTAGAATAGCTCATTTGTAGCTTTTTAACAAAATCAGATTTCAAAATATTATTTTTCTTCAAATAAGCCTTAACATACGAAAATAGATATTTGTGATTATATAAATATTCCTCTAAATCAAAATCAAAATAATACATTAACTAATCCCTCGACATATTGCAACATTTTTTTCTATAATTAATTATAAAATATTTATTTAGCATTTTCAATTATTTTTTATTTATTTTAAAGCATAAAAAAAACGAAAGATAATTATCCTTCGCTTTAATAAATAAACTTATT
>CALCWU010000065.1 GCA_937905855.1 uncultured Mollicutes bacterium | reverse complement strand
ATGTATCTCATAAAGTATGGCTTTTTGTCGGCAACAATTTTACGATAAAAATCTAAAATCATAGTTTGGATTAATTATAACACCATTTATTCTACTTATCAATGATTATAATTTTTTTCCAATTAGTAAAAGCGTTTTTATAGTGGAATTTCTATAACAAACATTAAAGCAGGTATGTTAACCTGCTTTATTAAATTATGCTTGTTTATAATTTATCGTAATTTCATTCAATCTATCATTTGAATTAAACTTAGCATAAAAGCTTGAAATTTTATCACTTTCCAAAATGATAGTAATTTCTACATCCTTCATATTAGTAAATGTCTTTTCTAAGAAGAATGCTGAAAGCTTATCATTTTTAACAACAGCCTTTAAGGTGTCGGTAGTTGTTGTACTTGTAATGCTAGAATTTGTTAAATAGTCATCATCTAAATTAAATATCAAAACAAATGATGGAAGCTTATAATTATCATCAACTAGCTTACCATTGATGTATTTATTAGTTTCTAATGTTTCATATGAGGTTCTTGATGTCACCATCTCTAAATCATCACTATAAAGATCAATCTTTTTTTCCTCATCACTATAGTTTGAGGTTTTAGCATTACGATCAATTGTATATTCAATTGTTTTTTCATACATAACCATATTATTACCAGTTATTTTATTTATTTGATTATAGCCAGTAATTGTTTTTTCACTGTCTGCAACACAGGAAATAAATTTTGCCATATCCTTAGCCGCAACTGTTGTTGTACTTGGAATTTGTGATTCAACTGACTCTGTAGGCTTTGGCTTCTTATTACAACCAGCAATCGCAAGTAATGAAATCAAAGCAACAGCAGCTAACATAATTTTCTTTTTCATACAAATTCCTCCTTATAGATAAAATTTAATTAAGCCAAGTAATGATATCATACTTAAGCCATAGCTTAAAGCAGCAACCCTCTTCATAACAACCTCTCTTGTTGTAAGTGTTGATGCTTGATTCATATCAGTAATATCTTGATTAAAATCTGCAACATATTTAGCATAATTGTTTCTAAACTCATCTACAGTTGAAATGTCAATTGCAGATTTATCAGATTTATCAAGTGAATTAATTGTATTCATTATATCCTTATATAAGCCAATCTTATCA
>CALCWU010000064.1 GCA_937905855.1 uncultured Mollicutes bacterium | reverse complement strand
ATTTATTTGAAAAAGCAATGTATTAGTTTTGATCAAGCTGAAGATGATGAATTAGTAAAATCGCTTATTAGTGTTGCTGATAGTACTAAATTTGCTAGAGGATATTTAAATGTTAATTTGAATTGTTTGACAGATGATTTAATTACTAATTACTTGATTGAACACAGATTATCTGGAATTGCAACAACTGAAAATGGTGTTATTAATTATTCAAAATTTATTGATGAAATAGATAGTGAAATTTTAGACAAAATTATTTTTGACTATAGCAATAATTTAAATTCAATAAATAAGTTATATGCTAAACGAATTTATAAAAATGACTATTTTTATGATTATGCATTGATTCCAAGATTAGATGACAAGGGTGTAATTATATGTTACGTTCGCCAAAATTATTTAAATACAATATCAAGTACTATATCATTAAGTAATTTATTGTCAGGCTTTAGTAATGTTGATGATGCAAAAATAATTATTACAAATCAAGGAAATACGATAGCTACTAACATTATTGATAATTCTGATAGTTATTTAAAATCATTTGAAAGCTTTAGTTCTTATGATGAAAATTATGTTGTAAAAATTGATGGCAAGAAGCATTTTGCAATTAAATCAAAATGTAAAAGCTATTCAATATATGTCTTTTATCCTAAGAAAATCATTTATAAGACTAGAAATATTTCAATATTATATACGATAATTATTTTAATGGGTATTTATATCCTAGAATATGTAATTTGTATAATAAATGATAATTTTAAAAAGAAAGAATTAGAAAGACTAACTAAGTCATATAACGAACAAATTAAAAAATCAGCAATTGAAGCTATTAATGCAAATAATGCCAAGGATGATTTTTTAAAGAGGATGTCTCATGATTTAAGGACGCCAATTACAGGAATAAAGGGGTTATTAGAGATAGGTGATTATTATTCTGATAATATAGAGAAACAAAATGAATGTAGAAATAAAATAAAGGCTTCATTAAATTATTTAATAGATTTGACTAATAATGTTTTGGATATAACTAAATATGAAGCAAAAATTTTAAAGCTGCAAATTGATAAATTTAATTTAGAAAATTTGCTGTTAGAGATTTCCACAATTGCACAAATAAAATGTAATGCAAAAGCACTTGATTTTAAAGAAGCAAAACTTGATATTAAACATAAAAAGCTAATCGGTTGCTCAATTTTCTTAAAAAGAATTCTTATTAATTTGATTGACAATGCCATTAAATACAATAAGCCTAATGGTTATATTAAATTAGCTTGTAAAGAAATAAGAAATATTGATAATAATGCGACCTATGAATTTATTGTCGAAGATAGCGGAATAGGTATGAGTGATGATTTTAAAAAAATCATGTATGATGAATATACTCAGGAAGCTAATAATGGTGGCGAATATATGGGAGTAGGTCTTGGACTGGCAATTGTTAAAAGCTATGTAGATAAAATGAATGGGACAATTGAAGTTGAAAGCAAAAAAAATTTTGGTACAAAATTTAAAATTAACCTTTCTTTTGAAATTGATGACACAATTGATGAAAAGGAAACTATAGATTTTGATTTAACCAATAAAAAAATCTTAGTAGTTGATGATAATGAATTAAACTTAGAAATAATTGAATTTATGCTAAGTACATTAAATTGTAAAATTTTAAAGGCCTCATCAGCAAATGAAGCAATAAATATCTATAAAGCATCAAATGAGAATGAAATTGATTTGATTTTGATGGATATCTTAATGCCAAAAATTGATGGTGTGACCGCAACTAAAACGATTCGTTTAATTGATCGTAAGGATGCTAAAAAAATTAAAATTATTGCTATGAGTGCCAATACATTTGATGATGATATAAGCGATGCTTTAAAATCTGGTATGAATGATTACATATCTAAACCAATTGATCGTGATAATTTAATGAAAATTATCAAAAAGAATTTAAATTGATTGCAAAAATTTATTTTAAGACTATAATCTAATTGGAGGTTTTAAAATGAAAAATAATCGTCAGAAAGTAACTTTAACATTAACTATAATTTATTTAGTTTCAATATTAATTTTGTATTTCTTTGGAGGAATTTACAAAGCACTTCAAATTATAGCTTTAATTTTAGCAGTGATTTTTATTAT
>CALCWU010000063.1 GCA_937905855.1 uncultured Mollicutes bacterium | reverse complement strand
GACTTGCAATATTATTAAAAATTTCTTTGATTAGCTTCTCATATTCGCGAACCTTCAATTTTGAATGATTAAAAAAATTTACCTTCATATTTATTCCTCAACATCCTTTGTTAGCTTTCTTTCAATATTAGTTAATTGTGTCGCTTCCTTAGTCAAAAGCCTTTCCATATAAGAACAGCTATCAATCATCATCTTAACAATTTTCTCAAGTGGTGAATTTGCTTGATAGTCAGCAGCACATACATAATTGATTCTTTCATCCAGTAAAAGTGGTAGTACCTTTTCTCTTTGCTTAGTTTGATAAAGAGCAATTGCATTACCACCATTTTGTTTTACAAGCTTCATACATGGTATATCGGTCATTCCATCACCAATATAAATCATATTACGGAACAAAACATGTCTATTTTGATCAGTTGTAGCACTATTAACCTTAAAGTCATCACGATGATCCAATGCACCTTTAGAAATTCTAAATAAAAATTGCGTCTTATTAGTAAAGTTAATAGCTAGTGATGGCCAAATTGCTTCTTTAGTTTCTTCATCATATAAATATTCACAACCAAAAATTGCCTTAAATTCTTTAGCAATACTTGTTCCTCTTATAATATCTGTTAAGCCTGAGGAAATAATATAATGCTCTATTTCAACATTTAAGCTTTTACCATATTCATTAATTCTTGAAAACCATGTATCTACACCCTTAAAAAGTTCAACTGTTTTTCCAATATTTTCAAGATATTCTCTAGTCAAAAGAAAACCCTTTTCTTTAG
The DNA here is from genome assembly GCA_937905855.1 of uncultured Mollicutes bacterium. Classification (GTDB taxonomy): domain Bacteria; phylum Bacillota_I; class Bacilli_A; order Acholeplasmatales; family Anaeroplasmataceae; genus CAKQDS01. The sequence continues at coordinate 3,482 of CALCWU010000063.1, read as the reverse complement.
CTTTAATGCACATCATATACATATAAGCTAAGATTTTCTCCATATTATGCTTGGCTCCAAATTCCTCAGTCATACTCCAAAATTCATTAGGGCTAATACCTAAATCATTAATAAAGCCATAGTCCTGCATATTTTTAGGAGAAAGCGTTGAATCAAAATCATACATAATCGCAATAACTGGTTTTGCCATAGAATCACCTCATATATATTTTACATTATTCTTGTAATTTTTTCAAGTTTAAGGAAAAAATGAAGCCAAAATTAGGCTTCATCATAGCATTCCAAAATTTTACTTACAAGAGGATGACGAACAACATCCATTCTTGTAAATTTAATAATAGATATTTCTTTTATTCCTTTTAAAATATGACAGGCCTCGACAAGTCCTGATTCCTTTCCCTTTGGTAAGTCAATTTGACTAATATCACCTGTGATAACCATTTTAGAATTAAAGCCCATTCTTGTTAAAAACATCTTCATCTGCATCTTAGTTGTATTCTGCGCCTCATCTAAAATAACATAAGCATTATCCAAGGTTCTACCACGCATATAGGCCAGAGGAGCAATTTCAATTATCTGTCTTGCAATTAAATCATTAGTTTGTTCAAAGCCAAGCATATCATACAAGGCATCATATAAGGGACGTAGATAAGGATCAATTTTTTCTTTTAAATCACCTGGTAAAAAACCAAGTGATTCGCCTGCTTCAACTGCAGGTCTAGTTAAAATAATTCTTTTTATATCTCCTTTTTTCAATAAGGAAACAGCATGGCAAACAGTTAAATAGGTTTTTCCTGTACCAGCAGCACCAATCGAAAATACCATATCTGAATTATTTAAAGCCTTAATATATTCAAACTGCTTTATTGTCTTAGGATAAATAGGCTTGTTATTGTAGGTATAGCATAAAGCCTTGCGATTATTCCAAAGTTCAATAAATTCAGTCTCTAAATTATTTAAAACAACTTCAATTGCATAGCTTATATCTCTTGAGGTTAAATTAACTTCCTTTTTAGCAAGAACAATTAATAAATCAAACAATCTTGATAAAATTTGAGTAAGCTCAAAATCATTAGTATTTGTAACAATATAATCCTTACTTATGTCGAGAGAAACATTAAATTTAGCTTCAATAATCTTTAAATTTGTATTACAATGACCAGCAATTATTTTTGCAATGTTAGCATCTACCGGGTTTGTTTTAAGTATCAATATAATCAATCCTTTATTCTGTTTTTAAAAATGAGGTTATTGATTCATATTTTTTAGCTAATATTTGAATATAATATTTATCATCATCTTCACTAAAGCCTACAACCTTTAAATAATTTTTTCATCTGTCAATTTTTTATTTGCTTCAAAATTAGCACTAATGCTACTTTTAGCGTATTCAATAGCTTCATCTTTATTGTATGCTTTCATTATATCATATTTTTCATATTCTTCAATTTTTTTCACCTGTAGAACATCAAATAAATTAAAAACTGTCTTTGTTTTTAAATCATAATTTGTAAATGAATTCTTATAATTAAATTTATAATCTAAAGAAAACAAATCAAGCTCATAATACTTATCAGATTTTCCAGTTAAGATTTCATTTTTATTTTGTTTTTTAATTTCCATTTGATAATTTTCATATGTATACCCTAGTATTTTAGCTTTAGCTGCAACAGCTTCACTTGAGCTTGAGGAAATAAAGCCACTAACAAGAATATCCCCCTTCTTGACATATTGATTAATATGGATATTTCCACTACCATTATAAATTACATAAGAATCAATTACTGCATCCTTGCTGGCAACAATATTACCAGGGCAATCCTGCATCTCTTTAGGATAACTATCATCATATTCATAAATATTAACATTTATTTTATTTGCTTTTTTTAATACTCTAATCCAGGGATACATTGGATATTCTTCTCTTAATTCCTTAGAAAATGCTTCATAATTTATATTAATAAAATCAAAACAAAAGAGTCTTTTAGAATTATCATATATTCTTTTTGTTATTTCCTCATTTAAAGGTGTTTCGATATTATAATTAATAACACTAAAACGAAAGCTATTTACATAAATAATTCCTAAAAAAATAAACAAAGAAATAATAATTGAAACAAAATGTCCTTTTTTAATTTTCTTTTCTTTACCTATAACCTCTACTTCATAACGACTCTTTTTTAAAGAATCTATGGTTTTAGAATCTGTCTCAAATAAAACATATGCTTCATCACTAATTACATTTTTAGCATTAAGTTCAATGCTTGAATTATAAAAATCCTGTTTTTTCATTCTTACTTTAATTTTCATATTTTCCTATCTCCATTTTTTTAATTGTGCCTTTAATCCATAATACATATCCATCAATTTTAACAATTTTTAAATCATTACCCTCTAAAATTATTTCTTTAGTTTTTATCATTTCCTTATCTAAATATATTACTTTTTTATAATTTTCAATTTCAAGAATTTGTCCATCATATGTAAATTTCATTAACTCACCACTAGATATTATGCAAAAAAAATAGTAATATGCTATGCATACTACTAATTTCTTTTAGTAAGCCATGATGGTAAAGCCTTTTTAGGCTTAGCATCTGCTTTATTTTGTTTTTCTTCTTTAGCTTTAATCTTTTCCTGCTTACGCATTTCCTTAGGAGATAATGTAGGCTCAATTTTTACAACTGGCTCCTCTAAGGTAGCATCATCTTCACTAATAGGCTTGTCAGAAATCATCTTAAAAATTTCTTTAGAGAAATCATCAATTCCTCTTTCCTTAGCCTTAAGCTCATAGCCAGTAGCTATAACGGTAACAATTATTTCGTCGCCTAAATCATTATTGATTGCTGTACCAAAAATAACATTTAAATTACCTTCACAATTATTTCTAATTTCTGCTAAAGCATTTGAGGTTTCGGTTAATGCTAAATTTTCAGAAGCAGTGATATTAACAATTGCATCTGTTGCACCATCAAGGCTAACCTCAAGTAATGGTGAATGAATTGCTTTTCTTGCCGCCTCGATCGCTCTATTAGGGCCTTTGGCAACACCAATTCCCATTAAGGCAGTACCTTTATTTTCCATAACTGTACGTACATCAGCAAAATCGACATTTATTGCACCTGTAAAGGCAATTATTTCCGCAATTCCTTGAACACCTTGTCTTAAAACATTATCAGCTTCTCTAAATGCTTGAACCATTGGTGTACCAGGATCAACAATTTCCATCAATCTTTCATTAGGAATAACAATAAGTGTATCAACATATGGCTTTAAATTTTCAAGCCCCTTAATAGCATTAGCCATTCTTTCAGGTCCTTCAAATAAAAAAGGCTTAGTAACAACTCCAACAGTCAAGCAGCCACATTCCTTGGCAATTCTTGCAACAACAGGAGCTGCACCTGTTCCTGTTCCACCACCCATACCACAGGTAACGAAAACCATATCAGCATCTGCACAAATTTCTCTTATAGCATCTTCGC
>CALCWU010000062.1 GCA_937905855.1 uncultured Mollicutes bacterium | reverse complement strand
TACATTGAACAGCAGAAATATTTATACTTACAGTATCAATTGAAGAAATTTGCTCCTTTGATTCATTAATAAAATTACAAACATTAGCAAATACAATATCTCCGATTTGACCTATCAAGCCTTCTCTTTCAGCCAAGGGAATAAATTCCTCTGGAGAAATATAACCCAATCTTTTATCATCCTTTAAACGTACAAGAGCTTCAATTTGAGTATACTTTTCCTTTGTTGCATCATAAATTGGTTGATAAAAGACATCAAATCCATCATAATTTATTGCATACTTTAATAATTCAATTATTTGTGATTTACGCATAATTGGTTTTTCAATAGCTTCATCAATAAAGCGATATTCTCTTTTATCCTTATAAGAAAACATATAGTTTTCATAATCAAGAATACTTTCTAATCCTTGATGATTAACAAATGCTTCGCTAGAGACAACATCTATATGATATTGCAACAACAAAAAATCAAATTTACCAATATGCTCATTTAATCTCTTAATAATATTTTCAATTTTATCATTTGCCGAAACAGTCAAAATAAAAGAATTGGCTGTTCTTCTAAATGCTTGATAGGGGTGAGCCTTCATATAGCTTTGAAGCATATTATAAAAAACCTTATTTAAGTTTTTATAGCCTAATCTAGATGACAAATTTTCATAATTGTCAATGTGAATATGAATAAAATAGCAATCCTCCTTATGAGCCTTTATTTCATCTATCATCAGCTTTAATCCACGATCATTAAAGCATTTTACACCCTGATCTAAAAGCATCTTAGGGTTTTCAACCGTACTAAAAATAATAAAAATTAAAATGGTATTGGCTAGTGCCGATAAAACAACACCTAATGATAATACCTCAATAAGCATTAATACGCTCCACAAAAATACACCAATACAAACCTTAATAAGCTTTGATGATAATGACTTATGATAAAACAAATCAAAATATGTCATACAAATATAAATAAAGCAAATTATTCCCGTTATTTGCACACTTATTCCATATGTATAAACAATATTACCATCATAATAATATTTAGGATTACAAAAGCAAAGAACGATAGAACCAACAATACCAGGAATTAGTTTAGCAATCAAAACATAACGATTCTCTCTTTTTTGTTCACGACCAAAAAAATTTATATACATATATAAAAATATAATCATAACAATAAAGCTTATATAATACATTGTATTTAAAGCTCTATTTAAACCAACATTAAAAGTATCTAAATGTAAAATTGTATAGGTAGTAATAAAGTCAAATGCCAAATTTACAATTGCAGTAATAAGCATTCCTGTAAAGCACTTAGTAGATAATAAGGGCAGCTTTTTGTAATTGAAATATTCACAAAATATCAAAAATAAAAAACAAGCTGAAGCTATTTGCAGCTTTACAATATTAAAATACAAATCACCCTCACCACCTAGCTTACATAATCATTATTTTCATTACCGAAATACTTTTTAATTACTAATAAATCATCTTCATTATAAAATGAACTTTTTTCCTTACTTAAAATACTTAATGCCTCATCTTCATCTAAGGCAGTATCATAATATACCTCTAAGTATTTAGCTATATTATTTCTAAACATATTTAAATAGCGTTTTTCAAAAAAAGAAAGCTTACTATAATCGAGTTCACCTCTTAAATAAATAATTGGCTTATAAATTATATTTTCATTTTTAATATTTTCAATTGTTAAAATTGTTTTAGGAAGAATGCCAACAGCACAAACCAACTTTATATCATATCTTCCCTCAACCTTACCATATTTTCTAAGCTTAGCTCCTTTAACACTAGAGAAGAAAATAATTGAACTATTTTTTTTAAGCTCTTTTTTAACTTTATCTAAAGAAAAGCATTTAACATTAAGCAATTTAGCACATGCTTCTGCATATTTTTTTGTACTTCCATGTCGAGAATAATAAACGATTGCATCTATCATAAAAACCACCTAACACTATTTTATCATATTTTATTATTTTTAATAGACTTTTGGTGAAAAATACGTTAAAATTAATTGGTGATATGATGTTAAAAAGCTATAAAATCTTTTGTCCTAACTTAAATAAATTTATAACATTAGAAATATATATTAAAAAACATAAGAAAGGTCAAATAAATGATGCCTTATATATTTTAGATGGACAAAATGCCTTTAAGGATAAAGATGCAACATTCAAACGAAGCCTTAGATTTACTAAATATGTAGACCTTTTTAAAGACACTAGAAATATTAATATTTGTGCTATAGCTATAAAAAGCTATGAAGATGATATAGAAAGAACAAATGAATATCTGCCTTATAAATTCGAAATAAACACCAAATGGAATAAAAGTCAAAATTTAAGTATTTCTAAAGCATTCACTAACGATTTTATCAACACAATTATCCCCTTTATTAATGCAATATTTAATATAAATGATAGTTATATATTTGGTGCTTCATTAGGAGCATTATATGCATCTTTTATAGCAAACAATTATACTATATTTAAAGGCTGCGGTTTATTTTCCATTTGTCCATTCTTATGTGAAAAAGCCTTATATAAGGATTTAAGTATTAATAAAAGACAAAAATTAAAAACATTCATTTATGTAGGTAAAAATGAGGAATCAGATTCTTTATTTGATAAAGACCTCTATTTAAATAGTGCTCTAAAGCTATATGATTTTTTAAATAATGATAATACAAGATTACTAATAGATGAAAATGGTGTTCATAATGAAGAAAGCTGGGAAAAGCATATAATTGATTTTCTTTCCTTCATCTATTCAAATTCTAATATAAAACAAAAATGATAGCCCAAATAAAGCTATCATTTTTTATTTATTATTTTAATTTAGCTAAAAGCTCTTCCTTCATTTGCTCATAGCCAGGTTTACCAAGAAGTGCAAACATATTCTTCTTATAAGCTTCG
>CALCWU010000061.1 GCA_937905855.1 uncultured Mollicutes bacterium | reverse complement strand
GTATGATTAAAAATTTAGTAGCGGGAGTTTATAACTTTTTACCGCTTGGACTACGTACATTAGATAAAATTGAAAAAATAATTAAAGAGGAAATGGATGAGGCAGGAGCACAACAAATTTTATCATCTGCTATTCAACCAAAGGAGCTTTGGGTTGAAAGTGGAAGATGGAGCAAATATGGTCCTGAGCTTATGCGTTTTAAGGATCGTCATGAGCGTGAATTTTGTCTAGGACCTACTCATGAGGAAATTTTTACAGCTTTAGTTCGTGATGTTGTTAAATCTGTAAAGAGCCTACCATTAAATATTTATCAAATTCAAACTAAGTATCGTGATGAGCTAAGACCAAGATTTGGTTTAATGAGAAGCCGTGAATTTATTATGAAGGATGCTTATTCATTTGATAAGGATGAGGCTGGCCTTGAGGCAAGCTATAAGAATATGTATGATACCTATTCACGTATTTTTTCAAGACTTGGCTTAAATTATCAAATTGTTTTAGCTGATACTGGTAATATTGGTGGAAATGGTAGTCATCAATTTATGGCACTATCAGATGTGGGAGAAAGCTCAATTTCTTATTGTGAGGCTTGTGGCTATGCAGCTGATGTTGAAAAGGCTATAGCTGTTCCAGAGGAAGAGGCTATGGAGGATTTAGGTGATCTTACACTAGTTGATACACCAAATCAAAGAACCATTGAGGAAATTAGTTCATTTTTAAATATTGACCCTAAAAAGACTGTTAAGACAATTATTTATCATGATTATGTCAATAATCAATTTGTTGCTGTACTTGTAAGAGGCGATAGAGAGGTTAATGAAATAAAGTTAATTAACGCTATTAATTCTAATGAAAACTATCTTGAGCTTGCAACACCTGAGGAGCTACATACTCTTGGAACATATCATGGATTTTGTGGCCCAATTGGTCTTAAATGTATGGTTATTGCCGATAACGAGGTTAGCAAAATGCATAATTTTGTCGTTGGTGCTAATCAATTAGACAAGCATTATATTAATGTTAATTTTGGCCGTGATTTTACTTGTGAGGTTACAGATTTACGTAAGACAGTAGTTGGCGATAAATGTCCTTGCTGTGGTAAGCCAATGCTTATGGATAGAGGTATTGAGGTTGGTCAAATATTTAAGCTTCAAACTAAATATTCAAAGCCTATGAAATGTACATATGTTAATGAAAAGGGCGAAAATATTCCTATGGTTATGGGCTGCTATGGTATTGGTGTTACAAGAACACTTGCATCTATAGTAGAACAATATCATGATGAATATGGTATTTGTTGGCCTATAAATGTTGCTCCTTATGAGGCTGTAATTATTCCAATTAATTATAAGGATGACGCACAGCGTGAGCTAGCATTAAAGATTGAAGAATCATTTGGTAGAAGTGTTGAAACAATTTTAGATGATAGAGATGCAAAGCCAGGCTTTAAGTTTAATGACTGGGAGCTTATTGGTATCCCTTATATGATTATTTGTGGTAAAAGAGCTTCTGAAGGAATTGTTGAGTTAAAGAATCGTAGAACTCTAGAAAAGGTTGAACTTCCATATGAGGAAGCAGTAGAAGTTGTTAAAAAAGCAATTATTGAAGGCAGAAAATAATGGATAAATATGAAGAGGTAGCAAATTACATTAAGGAAGCTAAAAAAATTGTTTTATTTAGTGGAGCTGGAATATCTACTCCCTCAGGCATTCCTGATTTTAGATCCTCTAATGGTATTTATAATGAAAAGCTAAAAAGTAATTTTTCACCTGAGCAGGTTGTATCACATACATTTTTTATGAATTATCCTAAGGAATTTTATGATTTTTATTTAAATAAAATGGTTTATCCTAATGCTAAATATAATAAGGCTCATAAGTTCTTTGCTGATTTAGAGAAAAAGGGTAAAATCGTTAATACAGTTACTCAAAATATTGATGGGCTTCAGCAAGCAGCAGGAAGCACGAGTGTTTATGAGCTTCATGGTTCAATTCATCGCAATTATTGTATGAAATGTCATAAATTTTATGATCTTGATGGAATTTTAACTCGCGGTAATCCCCCAATGTGTAGCTGTGGTGGTTTAATTAAGCCTGATGTTGTTTTATATGAGGAAGGTCTTGATGAGACAACTATTGAAAGAGCCTGTAAGGCTATATATGAAGCTGATATGATGTTTGTTGTTGGGACAAGCCTTATTGTTCAGCCAGCTGCTTCATTTGTTCAATATTTTCATGGCAAAATTATG
>CALCWU010000060.1 GCA_937905855.1 uncultured Mollicutes bacterium | reverse complement strand
AATTATTTTGATCTATTTTATTTCTATTCTTATTATTTAATTTGCTATTCAACAGCAAATAATAATTCCTATATAGTTAGGCTTAGAATTTAGGCAATAGCTTTCTAGCTTTTGCTGTTCTAATCTATTAAAAACCATTATTTCTTTTTCTTTTGCCATAGGTATTTTTATATGTGCTGTGTATTCAGTATTTGATATACCTAAAAAAAGAGCTTGTCTTAATGCTTGCTTTAATAATGATACAATTGCAATAACACTATTATCTGCTAGCTTTTCATTAGTAATTAAATTACCATTATTTAATTTATATAGTACAAATTCCTGTAGAATATTACCCTTTAAATCATCCAGCTCATATTCACCTAAAATAGGATTAATATGTTTATTAATGATATCATTATATTTTAAATATGTTCTTAATTTAATTGTTGTTTTTAGATACTTATTTAACCAAATATCTAACCATTCATTTAATTTCATTTATATTTACCTCCATTTATCATATCTATTCTACAACTTCTTAAATAGAAAAATAATAAATCATTTAAGATAATTAATAATGAATATAAATAAAATCATCAAAAAAGACCACCCATTAATTTAATAGGTGGTCTTTTTGTAACCTTATAGTCTTATTTTATCATTTTTTGAGAAAAAAGCAATCAATAGTACAACTAAAAAGTAATAATAATATGCCTTTAAGAAAAAATTTAATACCTCTATTAAATTAATACAGGGTTAATTTAACGAACTAAATAAACAAGAAGAGGTATAATAATATGGCAGAAAAGCTAAATATGGAAAGTAATGACTTGTCACAAGAGCATATAAGACAAATTCAACAATTATTTCCCAATGTTGTGATAGAAATTAAAAAAAATGGTAAAACAACTTTAGGTATTGATTTTGATGTGTTAAAACAAGAATTATCAAATGAATTGATCGATGATAAACAAGAAAGATATCAAATGACTTGGCCTGATAAAAAGAAAGCTATGTTATTAGCCAATAGTAAAATTAACGGAACATTAAGGCCATTAAAGGAAAAATCAGTTGATTTTGATAATACTAAAAACATCTATATTGAAGGCGATAATTTAGATGTTCTTAAATTATTAAGAGAAACGTACCTTAATAAAGTTAAGATGATTTATATTGATCCACCTTATAATACAGGAAATGATTTCATTTACAATGATGACTTTAAAAAATCATTTGTTGAATATAATGCAAATAGTGGACAATATGATGAACAAGGTAATAGAATGGTTTTAAACAATGAATCTAATGGTAGATTTCATACTGATTGGCTGAATATGATGTATCCTAGGTTAAAGGTGGCGCGAGATTTATTAACCGATGATGGTGTCATTTTTATTAGCATTGACGATAATGAAGTTGATAATTTGAAAAAAATTTGTGATGAAATATATGGTGAAGATAATTTTATTGGGCAATGGAACTGGTTTAAGAGTGCTACCCCACCGAATTTATCTTTTAAAATAAAAAAGAATATTGAATATATATTATGTTATGAAAAAAACAAAGATAATATTAAATTTATTGGAAAAAAGAAGGCAAGTTCAAGCAATGATCCTTTTACAAAGCCTCAAAATTCTATGAAAATTCTAGAATTCCCTAAAAATACTATTACAACTAATTTGAAAGATGGAATTTATAAAAGTGGAATTTATGGTACTGCTAAATTTCCAAACGAATTATTAAATGATTTGATTATAAAAAATGGAAAAAATATTAATGATGTGAAATTTAAAAATAAATTTATTTGGACGCAAGAAACACTTAATGATAATATTAAACTTGGTTTAAGAATAGATTTGAGTAAGCAATTAGTTCTATCGTATAAAAAGTCAAATTATTCACCTGAATGTCCACCAAATTTTATTGACAATACTGTTGATGTTGAAACAACTGAAAATGCTGGAACTTATTTAGAAAAAATGTTTGGAAAAAAAGTTTTTGATTATCCAAAACCTACTTCTTTAATAAAATATTTATTAGAATTTAAAAATGATAAAAATGCTATAATAATGGATTTTTTTTCAGGTTCGGCAACAACTGCTGAAGCAATTATAAATCTTAATAGTGAAGACAGAGGTAATAGAAAATTTATTTTGGTGCAAATTCCTGAAAATTTGGATGAAAATTATAAATTGTGTAAAAGCATTTCTTCAAGACAAATTATACAAAATGCAATTTCAATATGTGATGAAATTCATATGGAACATTATTTGACTAATATAGCTGAAGAACGTATTCGTCGTGCTGGTAAGAAGATTAAAGATGAACTTATCGAAAAGAAGAATGATGCTAGAAATCTTAATGATGATGTTATTGATCCTGATTCATTAGATATAGGTTTTAGAGTATTTAAATTAGATTCATCAAATATGAATGATGTATATTATAATCCTAATCAAACTCAAAAAAGTATTTTAGATGCTACAATTGATAATATAAAGTCAGGTAGAACGGGGTTAGATTTATTATTTCAGGTAATGCTTGAATTAGGTGTTGAATTATCAGCCAAAATAGAAGAAAAAGATATTTTAGGTAAAAAATGTTATTTTGTTAATGATAATAAGATTGTCGCTTGCTTTGATGATAATCTAACAAATGACTTGTTGACAGAAATTGCTAACACAAAACCTACATATGCGGTATTTAAAGATTCATGCTTTAGTAATGATAGTGTTGCTATTAATAATGAACAAATTTTTAAGACATATTCACCTTCTACAAAGGTAAAGGTATTGTAAGAGGTAAATATATGAGCGATTTAAAATTTAAATTCAAAACGCAAAAGTACCAAACCGATGCTGTTGATGCCATTTGTAATGTATTTGAGGGACAGCCTTATTCTGAAAATTCTCAATATACAAGAGATTTAGGAAATGACCAATATGAAGAAAAATGGGATGTTTTTCATTATGATGAAAATGCAAAAGAAGCAAGCAAAGTATATATATCTGAAGATGATGATTTTGTTGGGTATGCCAATGAAAGATTGTTTCTTTCGCCTGAACAGCTATTAACAAATATTAAAAAAATTCAAAGTACAAACAACATTAAAGAATCATCTAATTTATCCCATAAAATTGGTGCTGTTGAGCTTGATGTTGAAATGGAAACTGGTACTGGAAAAACATATGTTTATATTAGAACAATGTTTGAATTAAACAAAAGATATGGATTTTCTAAATTTATAGTTGTTGTTCCATCTATAGCTATTCGTGAAGGTGTTTTTAAAACATTTAAACAAACTGAAGATCATTTTATGGATATTTATGGTAAGAAGGCAAGATATTTTATCTATAATTCTAAAGATTTGGAACAATTAAATTTATTTAGTAGTAGTGATGCCATTAATGTTATGATAATAAACACGCAAGCATTTAATTCTACTTCTAAAGATGCAAAAAAAATTTATGAAGAGCAGGAAGCATTTCAATCACGTAAGCCAATTGATATTATTAAGAAAAATAGGCCTATTTTAATTTTAGATGAGCCACAAAAAATGGGTGGAGCAAAAACACAAGATAGTTTATTAAATTTTAATTCATTATTTTCAATTAATTTTTCAGCTACACATAAAAACAAACATAATTTAATTTATGTGTTAGATGCGCTTGATGCTTACAATAAAAAGTTAGTAAAGAAAATAGAGGTTAAAGGATTTCAAGTTAAGAACTTAAGAGGAACTAATAGTTATTTATATCTTCAAGATATTATATTAAGTCCTAATAAGCCTCCTATGGCTAAAATTGAATTGGAAATTTCATATTCTGGAGCAAGAATAAATAGAGAAACTAGAAATCTTGCTGTTGGTGATAATTTATATCAAATTTCAAATAATATGGAACAATATAAAGATGGATACGTTATATCTGAAGTAAATCCATTTAATAATACAGTTACGTTTTTAAATGGAGAGGTATTAGAGCTTGGTACCGCTTATGGTGATGTAAATGAAGAGGATGAAAGACGAATTCAAATAAGAGAAACAATTAAATCACATTTTGAAAAAGAGGAAGAACTATTTAATAAAGGTATTAAGGTCTTGTCATTATTTTTTATTGATGAGGTTGCCAAATATCGTCAATATGATGAAGATGGAAATGAAATTAATGGCGAATATGGTAGAATATTTGAAGAAGAATATAATAATATTGTCAATGAATATATAACATTATTTAATACTCCATATTGTAATTATTTAAGAAATACAACTGCTTTTAAGGCTCATAATGGTTATTTTTCAATTGATAAAAAAACTGGAAGAAAGGTTGATTATAACGATAAGAAAAAAACTAAAGAAAACAGCGATATATCAACTGATGAATCAGCCTATGATCTTATTTTAAAGGATAAGGAAAGATTATTATCATTTGATGAGCCTACTAGATTTATTTTTTCTCATTCCGCTTTAAGAGAAGGCTGGGATAATCCAAATGTTTTCCAAATTTGTACGCTAAAGCATTCCTCTAATGATATCCAAAGAAGACAAGAGGTAGGAAGAGGTATGCGTATTTGTGTTAATCAATTTGGTGATAGAATGGATTCTACAACAGAAGGAATTGATTTTTATGACATAAATAAATTAACTGTTATCGCTAATGAATCTTATGAAGCATTTGTGAAGGGCATTCAATCTGATTTTAAAGATGATTTATATGATAGACCAAAGCAAGCATCTATCACATTCTTTACTGGAAAAACAATTATTGTTGATAACAAGGAAGAAAAAATTACTCCTCGTCAAGCTACAGCAATCTATCAATATCTAATAAGAAATAATTATATCGATGTAGATGAAAAGCCTACAGATGATTATAAAATAGCGAAGGAGACTGGAACATTAGCTCCAATGATACCTGAGCTAGAGCCTCTTGCTGAGCAAATTCATACATTAGTTCAGTCAATTTATGATGAAAATGCTATTAAGAATTTGATTGGTAATGGTAGACAATCTAAAGTTCAAGATAATAATTTAAATGAGAATTTTAATAAGAAGGAATTTAAAAAGCTATGGAGCTTAATCAACCATAAATATGCTTATTATGTTGATTTTGATTCAAATGAATTGATTGATAATTCAGTCAATGTTATTAATTCTGACCTTTATGTTACAAAATTAGAATATACCATTACAATAGGTGAACAAAAAGAAAATATTGATAGTAGTCAAATTGAAAATGGTGTCGCCTTTAAAGAAATAACAAAATCTACAAATGTATTAAATACATCTACAAGTAATAAAATAAAATATGATTTGTTAGGAAAAATAGCTGCCCAAACATCTTTAACACGTAGGACAATTGCTACAATTTTGAAGAAGATTGATGATTCTAAATTTCTATTATTTAAAGCAAATCCTGAGGAATTTATTAATAAGGTCTCTAAAATAATTAATGAACAAAAGGCATCATTGATTATTGAACATATTACTTATAATCAGGTTGAAGGAGAATTTGAATCAACTATTTTTACGGAATCTAAATTATCTACTGAATATTCAAATGCTTATAAGGCAAAAAAACACATTAAGGATTATGTTTTTGTGGATGGTATTAATAAATCAAATTCAATCGAAAGAAGATTGGCTCAGGATATGGACGAGGCAGAAGAGGTTGTGGTTTACGCTAAACTTCCAACTAGCTTTTATATTCCAACACCAGTAGGAAATTATAGTCCAGACTGGGCGATTGCCTTTAAGGAAGGCTCTATAAAGCATATTTATTTTGTTGCAGAGACAAAAGGTACTCTTGATTCATTACAACTTAGAGGTGTTGAAAAGGCTAAGATTGAATGTGCTAAGAAATTGTTTAATAATATATCCACATCCCAAGTTAGATATGAACATATTAATACTTATCAATCATTGCTTGATAAAATCAATGCATTGAAGTAATTGCATGCAAAAAAAGAAGAAGTTCACTAGGCTTCTTCTTTTTGAGCATAAATAATTAGAAATAAGAAAAATTATATTTATAAAATAGCATTGTCATTACATTCTAGAAAAATAATTGTATGAAAATAAACAATGCTATTGATATTTAATTAAAATTTGCATATAATATAAATGGAGGAAGCCAAGATAAGGCTACTCTAAATGTTATTTTTAAAATTTGATTTAGAGAAAAGCACCCGTCAGTGCTTTTTTTCTTCTCCAAATCAGACAAAATAAATTACTTATTTTTATTGCGGATATATCTAATTATATCCCAAGTAATTTTTAATATTACACCGATTAGGTATAACATTTGATTTG
>CALCWU010000059.1 GCA_937905855.1 uncultured Mollicutes bacterium | reverse complement strand
TCCGATAATTTCTATTTTAGCATTTTTATCAGAAGTTATAGCATTTAAATTTAAGGCAATCTTAATTTCATTAGTTTTTAATAGAGCAATTCCAACAATTGCTAAAATGGTTGCTACAAAAGCTAAAGATGTTGCAGCAATCTTACAGATTAATTTCTTCATTTTCTTTATTATTCTCCTCTTTAATGAATAATGGCAATGCTAACTGGCAAATTATTAAAAGCATAGCCATTTGATAAATTGATGCATTTAAAGCAAAGCATAGGCTATATACTCCAAAGGCAATTAACAAAACCTTTAAAGCATTTGAAGTCTTATTGCTAATCATATTAATGATCCATAGTACTAATATAGCAACACTTAATACTAATAATGGCATATTGGTAAACTTAGGATTATTATAGAACGTTTCTAAATAGCTTACTGCTCTACCAGTTAAAAATAATATGCCTGGTACTTTTATATCATTTAGAGTATACTTGCCCTTTAATGATAAAACAAACATAATAACTACTGAAGCAAATATTAAAGCATATGATAGAAGATTTACAAAATCAATTTCATCAATATTTTGATCTAAAAATCCTGCCATATTAATAATCAAAAATATTCCAGCAATACTAGACAATAAGATATTTATCGCTTTAAGATTTTGTTTTATTTTTTGACACATAAAATTCTCTCCTTTCTATTAATTTTATTATATCATTTTTTTAAAAAAAGAAAAGAACTAAAAAGTTCTTTTAATAAAATCATTTTCATTTGTATCATTAGTCACTGTACATCCTGCAGCAATGAAGGTGTTTTTAGCAATATTTATAGGGGCAATTAAATTAACGTTACTACCAATAAAAGCATTATCCTGAATAATTGTTTGATGCTTTTTATTACCATCAAAATTACATGTTACAACCCCACAGCCAAAATTAACATCATTACCGCATTTAGTATCACCTACATAGGTTAAATGAGCACATTTGGTATTATTATTAATTTCTGATTTTTTGATTTCTACAAAATTGCCTATTCTTACATTGTCGCAAATTCTAGTTTCCTCTCTTATATTAGCATAAGGGCCTACACTTGTATAATTACCTATTATTGATTTATTAACCACACTTTTATAAATAACTGTATTATTACCAATTTTAGAATCTCTTATATCACTATCAGTAATAATAGAATTAAAAGCAATGTCCGAATTACCCAAAATTCTAACATTACCAGAAATTTTTACACCTTTAGCTATTTTAACATTTATTCCAATACTTGTTGTTTCTATATTAGAAATTCTTACCCCATTTTCAATATGCTCCAAAATTATTTTTTTTCTCAAATCATCTTCAAGCTTTAAGAGCTCAAGCATTGTGTTAGTTCCATTAATCTCTTCACTTAAATATAGAACACTTTTATATTCATCACAATATTTAAAAATATCAGTAAAATAAAATTCATTCCCCTTAGCATTAATCATAACATGATTAATTTTACTTCTTAGGACATTTGTATTAAACATATAAACACCACTATTTTTTATTCCCTCATTATCATTACGCTCGCAGGCTTCAATAATTCTGGCTTTGTTTTTAGAATAAATAATTTTTCCGTAGCTTCCTAAATCCTTACTAAAACAACCAACCATAGTAATATCTGCATAATTATTATGATGATAATTGATAATATTATCTAGTAATTTCAAAGAAAAAATAGGACTATCTCCAGGAATAATTATTACCTCATCACCGCTTACTTCCTTAAGTCCCCACTTAATTGCATCACATGTTCCTAAAATTTCTGCTTGATGAACAAAATTAATATCATTGGTTATTTCAATCTTTTCTCTTAATTCTTTTTCTTTATATGATGTAACACAAATTATTTCTTTGTCCTTTATTTTTCTTATTGCATCAAGCGTATAATTAATCATAGCCTTATCAATTATTTCAAGTGAGCACTTTTGCTCCAGGATATTCATCCTACTACCCTTTCCCGCTGCCAAAATTATGAAGCTTATCATTTAAATTCCCCCTAAATAATCATCAATAATTTTTTTATATTTATAAATATCTTCCTTATTTTTTAAGGATATATATATTCTTAATATATCTTCAGTTCCTGATTTTCTAATAATAATTTTACCATCTATTTTTTCATTTAATATAGCCTCAAATTTATTAATTTCCAAAGCACTTCTTTTAATTAAAGAATTTTCAATTGTATAATTAAGCTCATCATATCTTTGATAATCAAACAATTTATTTATTGGTAACCCATAATAATTTATAATTTTATTTAATAATGTAATCATAAATAAGCCATCACCATATGGCAAAATATCTTTCAATATTATATGTCCTGATGGCTCCGCACCAATATCACCTTCAAGCAAATTTTTATCTCCAACTTCACATAAGCTAACATCTGATATTTCTTTTATTTTATTTATTACACCAATATTGCTCATTTTTGACATTATTACCTTCTTAATTTTAATATTATTATCTTTATAATATTTTAAAATTAAGTATAAAATATCATCTCCATAATAGATTCTATCCTTATCAGCTAAAATAATTCTGTCACCATCACCATCTAAGGCATAGCCATAGTCATAATTATGATTATTTAAATAATTTACTAAATAACCTGGATTAACTGATCCAACCCCATTATTAATGTTTTTACCATTAGGCTTAGAAGCAATTGTCTTAGCAAATAATTTTCTAGCTATTTTTGATGTAGCACCATTACTACAATCAATTATATATTTATATCTTGTTTTTGTTTTACACTGCTTTAAAAAATCTAAATATAATTCATCATTAAATTTATTGATTCTTTTTAAATGAAAATCAAAATATTTTTCCTTGTCCATTTCTTCTTCTAATTTATTTTCTAATTCAACATTTATTTTTTCACCATTCAAAAATACCTTCACACCATTATCATAATATAAATTATGACTTGCAGTTATGCTCACCCCTATTGCCTGATATTTAAGACTATAATACATTATTCCTGGAGTTGACATTATTTTCAAATTATAAACTCTCATTTTTTTTGATTTAGCTCCAATAGCTAAAGCCTTTAAAAGCTCATAGCCAAAATATCTGCTATCATAGCCAACAAACACTGCATTATTGTTTAAAACAGCCAAAGCTCTACCAACCTTATATAAAAGCTTCAACGTTATATATTCATTTGTTTTACCTCTAATACCATCTGTTTTAAAATATTTCATACTAGAGATTATGCCAAAAGTCAAAAAAAAATCACTATTTAAAATAGTGATTAAATAAGTGCAAGACTTCTTAGAATTACAACAAAGATAAAAATTGTTAATATTGAAAATACACTAGTCCAGACGACAAGCTGTCCACCAAGCTCACCATCATTATTCATAGATTCCGCCATTATAGCGCTTGAAACCGCAACAGGTGAACCAAATAAAGCAATAAGAGCAGGATAAACACTACTATCAAAATTAATTAAATTAGTATATTTTGATAATAAAACGCCAAGTAAAATAGCAACACCAGGAACAACAACAAGTCTACCAGCAGTACCATAAATTATTTCCTTTAGCATTCCCTTTACTGCACTAAAATCAAACATTCCACCTAAAATGATTAATGCTAAAGGTGAACAAATCTTACTTAAATTCTCAATAGCCTTATATAGGAATGGAAGACTTCCTTTTAAAGAAAAATATAATTCACCACTACTATTTGTAGGAATTAAAGCTCTAATTCCTAAGCAAACAAGGCCTAATACAACACCAATAATTAATGGGTTTTTGCAAATATTTAATAAAATCTTTTTAAAGCTTGGCTTAGACTCACCATCCTTAACAAATATTGATAATGATGTAACAGCTAAAATATTAAAGGTAGGAATTGTAAATGCTGATAAAATAGCAACAATCTCTAAAGCTCCAGCACCACCAAGTGACTCAGATAGTGGAATACCTATTATTGCGAAATTAGATCTGAAAATACACTGTAAAACTACACCCTTTTTACGATCATCCTTAACAAAAATTTTAACAAATAATAATCCTATTAAAAATGCACTAATAATGATAATTTCACTAAAAATTACAACATCCCATTTAATTTCACTAAATGAGCCAATAGAATATATATTTATAAATAATAAAGCTGGCATACATAGCTTAAAAGCAAACTTATTACCAACACGTAAGAAATCATCACTTAAGAAATTTTTCTTTCTTAAAAAGTATCCAAGTAATATTAATAAAATAATTGGCATTACTGCATTAAAAGCAAACCATAATGTATTTAAAAATTCCATTTCTAATTTTCCTCCACAAAGTTAACATTTCTTAATATAAATTTTTTTGTAGGCTCGTCTAAAAATTT
>CALCWU010000058.1 GCA_937905855.1 uncultured Mollicutes bacterium | reverse complement strand
AGTGAGCTTTCTTCATTAAATTTAACTAAGGATATTGATCTCGAGCTAGAAGAAAAAATAAATAAGCTAAAGAATTTTGATAAGATTTATCAGGGACTAAAGGGAGCATATGAAAATCTTGAAAATGAATATTTTAATCTTGATTCAATTTATGATGCCGCAATGAGTTTAGAAAAAATCAGTAAATATTCACCTAATTATTTAGAATATTCTAAAAAGGTTAAGGATGCTTATTATATTTTAGATGATGTTAAAAATTCATTATATGATGAATTAGAAAATTTAGATTTTAATGCTGATGAATTAAATGAATTGGAGCAGTCATACCAAGAAATAGTAAAAGCTAAGGAAAAGTATAAAAAATCTGTTGCTGAGCTAATAGAATATTTAGATAAAATTAAGCTTGAAATTGCGATGGTAGATGATTATGATAATGCCCTTAAGGATGCATATAATTCCCTAGATGAAGAATTTAATACTTTAAAGAATAAGGCTAAGGCGTTAAGTGATTATCGTAAGAAGCTTGCTTTAGATATTGAGGTAGGAATAATTAAGGAATGCCAGGATTTAGAGCTATATAATGTTGACTTTGAAATTAAATTTAAAGAGATAAATGCTACTAATCCCCTTGATAGTAGCCCATTTTTAGATAATGGTTATGATGTGATTGATTTTTTAATTTCATTAAATAAGGGTGAACCTAAAAAAAGCATTGCTAAGGTAGCATCAGGCGGTGAAATGAGTAGAATTATGCTTGCCTTTAAGTCTTATTTTGCAAGTAAAAGTAATTTAGAGCTAATGGTTTTTGATGAAATAGATACAGGAATTAGTGGTAGTGCAGCAATGCAAATTGCTTTAAAGATGAAACAAATAAGTAGACATACCCAGGTTCTTTGTATAACTCATTTACCACAGGTTGCAGCTATTGGTGATTATCATTATCATATTTATAAAATTTATGAGGATAATCGAACTAAAACCCAAATTGAGCTATTAGACGAAGAAGGAAGAATTAAACAAATTGCAATGATGCTTAGTGGTAGTAAAATATCTAAATTTGCCTTAGAGCATGCTAAAGAATTATTAGAAAATAAAAACAAGGATTAGTCCTTGTTTTTATTGTTTATAAACTTATTTATAGCTTTAGCAACGCCATCCTCTTCATTAGATGAGGTAATGTAATTAGCATTTGCTAAAACTTCTTTAAAGGCATTAGCCATTGCAACACCAACATGAGCCTTTAAAATCATTGATAGATCGTTACCAGCATCACCAATAGCCATTGTTTCATCATCATTAATATTTAGATATTTAGCAAGCATAAGAAGTGCCTTACCTTTATCAGAATTTTTATTCAAAAATTCCAAAAATATTTTAGAGCTTCTTACCATTGTATATTTTGTGTAAAAATAAGAATCAATTTCTTTTTCAAAGATATTAAGACGATCAGGATCATCAACAACCATCATTTTTGTAAATATATCATCATCATTTATTTTGGAAAAATCGATATATTCGGCATTTAAATGATTTATACGACATTCAACATCAGTATACATATTTGGCTCTGAAGCTAAGAGCTTACCACTTGAAGTAAAGGCATGAAAGAAGTATTGCTTTTTTTTAGCAAAATCATATAGCTTTTTTACATCACTACCATAGATTACCTCTTCATAAATAGTTTCCTTTTTACCAACATTTAATATTTTTGCTCCATTATAGCAAATCACATAATCATCATTTGTTGTAAGACCAAGGGTATCTAATACATCATAAACACCATCTATTGGTCTACCTGTTGCAATAACAATTTTTGCTCCATTAATTTTGGCTCGCTTTATTGCTTCAATATTAGCTTTAGATATATTTTTTTGATTATCAAATAATGTTCCATCTAGGTCTAT
>CALCWU010000057.1 GCA_937905855.1 uncultured Mollicutes bacterium | reverse complement strand
GAAAATGTCGAAAATATTGAAGAAATTAAAATATGCAAATCTGGGTTGTATGCGGCTAGTAAATATGATAAAATATTAAATAATCATTTTAGAGCAAGTCAAAGAAGCAACTTCTATGATGCAATATTTTCGCCATTTATGCAAATCGTTAGAAGTCTTGTTATTGTCTTTGTTTTAATAATAAGTGGTTATAATGCTAATATATTTGGAATGTCACCTGGTATGATAATTGCTTCAATAAGCTTAGTTACTGATTTATTTACGCCAATTGAGAATTTAGGAATGGAAATCCAAACAATTCAAAAATCATTTGCTTCTGTTAAAAGAATTAATGAGTTCTTAGCATTTGAGGAAATGCCAAAGAAGGAGCATATGGAAATTAAGGATAATATCATTGAATTTAAAGATGTTTCATTTAGCTATGACAAAAATGAAGTAATTAGTGATTTCAATTTGAAGATTAGCGGTGGTGAAAAGCTAGTTTTAATGGGACCATCAGGAAGTGGTAAGTCCACAATTATGAAGCTTGCAATGGGAATTTTAAACCCAACTAAAGGAAGCGTAACAATTGGCGATGCTCCACTTTTCATGATTGATGAAGCTATGCGTAAGGAATTATTTGCAATAGTTTATCAGGATCCTTTCTTTTCAGGTGAAACAATATATAATGAAATAGCATTAAATGATAATAAAATCTCTAAAGAAGCAGTAAAGGAAGCTTTAAGCTTAGTTGGTCTTGGCTATATAGATAATTTAGATATGGTATTAAATCCTAAGGAATATTCACTTGGTGAGCTTTCATTATTTAATATTGCTAGAGTAATTGTAAGAAATCCTAAGGTAATATTTTTAGATGAAATGAATGCTAAAATTGATCCTATTACATCAAAACAAATTATTGAATTAATTAATAAAATTTCTAATGATAAAATTGTTATATCTATTAACCATTATGCACTTAATTTAGAGAATGCAAAAATTTTGAAAATAGGAGATTAGAAATGAAGAACTTTTTTGTAAGGCTTTTGAAGGGCGCATGTATAGGAGTGGCAATGATTATACCAGGCGTCAGTGGTGGTACCCTTGCAGTATTATTAAATATTTATCAGGATTTAATTGATGCAATAGCAAATTTGCGTAAGGATTTTGTTAATTCTGTTAAATATATTCTACCAATAGCTATTGGTATGGCTTTAGCCTTAATTGCTGTGTATTTTCCACTTAATTGGGCATTAAAGCATTGTGAATTTATAATTATTTCCCTTTTTGTTGGTTTAATGCTCGGAAGTCTACCAAAATTAATTAAGGATGCAAAGGGTAATGGTCTTAAAAAAATTGATGCGATTGAATTAATTCTACCAGCTGCTATTCTTATAGGATTATGTTTTCTACCAAGTGGTAGCGATGTTACTCTTGGAGGAAATTTCCTATCATATGTGTTACTAGTTTTAGTTGGTGTTGTTGCTTCATTTGCTTTAGTTATTCCTGGTATTAGTGGTTCAATGCTATTACTTTTACTAGGATATTATAAGCCATTATTTGCAACTATTTCTAATTTGAAAACTGATTTCTTAGGTTCAGTATTGATTTTAGGAGTCTTTGCGGTTGGTCTTATTATTGGTTTCTTTACAATTTCTAAGATTATGAAGTTATTACTTGAAAAGTTTCCAAGAGTTACTTATTGGGCTATTGTTAGCTTTGTCATAGGCTCATTTGTAGGTATTTATTTAGAATATGATTATGCTCTAAATCCTATAGGTGCCAAGGACATAATTATAGGTGTTATTCTATTAATTTTAGGTGCATTAGCATCATATTTATTAATAAATAGCATTGATAAAAAACAAGAAAATACTACGATAGAACAAGAATAATTGAATATGTTAAAAGTCCTGTTAGATTTT
>CALCWU010000056.1 GCA_937905855.1 uncultured Mollicutes bacterium | reverse complement strand
TTTTTATCTTTGATAGTAATATATTTTCTTTTGGTTAAGGTAGACATAGTTGTCGCATATGTTGAAGGACGACCAATTCCCTTTTCTTCCATTTCTTTAATTAAGGTAGCCTCAGTAAATCTACTCTTAGGCGTTGTTTTTAAATCCTTAATAATTATATCCAAAGCTTCATATATTTCACCAATCTTAAATTCTTTTAAGGATACATTTTCATCCTCATCACTTTTACCATAAACCTTTAAATAGCCATCAAACTCTAGTTTTTGACCATTAAGCTTCCAGGTTGTTCTAACATTATCAAAAATTACCTTAGTTGCGGTAAATCGTGATGGAGCCATTAGTGATGCAAGGCTTCTATTATAAATCAAGCGATATAGCTTATATTCATCTGCTGTTAAATAAGCTTTAATTGATTCAGGTGTTCTATAAATTGAAGTAGGTCTTATACCTTCATGAGCATTTTGAGCAAGCTTTTGGCTCTTTTCTTTTCTAGTTCCTAAATAATTAGTACCATATTTTTCAGTAATATATTTATTGCATTCATTTACAAAGATATCAGATAAATGTGTAGAATCTGTACGCATATAGGTTATTAATCCAGTATGAACATCTCCAACATTTTTTCCTTCATAAAGGCTTTGAGCTATTTGCATTGTTTTAGTTGAAGAAAAATTAAGCTTATTAGAGGCATCCTGCTGCAAAGTTGATGTCGTATATGTAGGTTTACTTTCCCTTTTTGTTGGCTTAGCCTCAATATTAGAAACAACAAATTCCTTTTTTAATTCATTTAATAGGTTTTCGGCAATACTTCTATCCTTAATATCAGCTTTTTTACCATCAATTGTTTGAAGCTCTAGCTTAAAATCAGGAAACAAAGCCTCCATTTCATAATAATTTTCTGGAACAAAGGCTAATATTTCTTTCTCTAAATCAACTATTAGCTTTAAAGCTACACTTTGAACACGACCAGCACTTTGGCTTTTAATTTTTGATTGTAAAAGCTTTGATATCTTAAAGCCAATAATACGATCAAGCATTCTTCTTGTTTCTTGAGAAGCAACTAAATTCATATCAATTTTTCGAGGATTTTTAAAGGCCTCTAAAATAGCTGGCTTAGTTATCTCATGAAATTCTATTCTATCAATATCATTTAAATCAAGGCCTAAAACGCTAGCTAAATGATAAGAAATAGCTTCTCCTTCACGATCGGGGTCGGTAGCAAGATAAACAAAATCACTATCTTTAACATCTTTCTTTAATTCATTAACTAATTTTTTCTTCCCTTTTATTATTTGATAATCTGGTTTAAAATGGTTTTCTATATCAACACCAAATCCAAATTTACCTGATGTAGATAAATCTCTAATATG